>CAZEWD010000308.1:0-3468 GCA_964515725.1 uncultured Binatia bacterium (SeqCode) | reverse complement strand
CGGTTTGGGAACGCTGCCCGGCGCCATCGGCAGCGGATCGAGCGTGGCGACGGTACGGTTTTCGGGAACCAGGTAGGTGTTCGCCACACGCAGGAGGTCATCACTCGTCACGGCTCGGAGACCGGGCAGGTAGTCGTCGATCCGTTGCCACTTGTCGGCAATCTCGTACTGTCCCAGGAGGAGCGCCTGGTAGAAGAGGGAGTCCTGCGCCAGGATGAATTCTGCTTCGAGGCTGTTCTTCACCTTGGTCAGTTCACGTTCGTCGACTCTGGTTTTCTGGAGTTGGACGATTTCTTCGACGAGTTGCCGTTCGATGTCGGTGACCGGCTTGCCCGGCATGGGTTGCGCGTAGAGGGTGAAGAGTTCCGGGTCGGCAGACGTGTAGTCGTAATTGGCACTGGCGCTGCGTGCGTTGTTGCGCCGATCGTACACCAGATGCCGGTACAATCTTGAACTCTTGCCGTTGCCGAGAACGGCTGCCAGCACTTCCAGACCGATGGCATCGGCGCTCTTCAGGTTGGGCGTGTGGTGGGCCAATGCAACGAACGGAAGCTGGGCCTCTCGCCGTAGCGTCGTTCGCCGTTCTCCCGTTTGAGGAGGCTCCACCGCACGTACGGCAGGCGGTGCGGCGCCACGTGGGATCGAACCAAACTGCTTCTCGATCTCGCGAATCAAGGCGTCGGCGGAGAAGTCCCCGGCCGCGACGATGAAGGCATTGTTGGGTGTGTAGTACTGCCTGTAGTAGGCGAGGGCATCCTCGCGTGTTGCCTGTTGCAGATCACTCATCCAGCCGATGATGGGCCAACCGTAGGGGTGCGCGATAAAGGCTGCTGCATTCAGCAGTTCGAACAGGGCACTGACGGGGCTGTCTTCGGTCCGCAGACGTCGTTCCTCCATCACAACCTGATGTTCCGGAGTGAACTGTTCGTTATCGAACTTCAGGTTCTGCATCCGATCCGCCTCGAGTTCGAGCACCACATCAACGCGATCGCTGGCGAGCGTGGCGAAGTAGGTGGTGTTGTCGTTCGAGGTGAAGGCATTTTCATTGCCTCCGTTACGTTGAATGATGCGCGAGTATTCCTCGGGTCCCCTCTTGTCTGTGCCCTTGAACATCAGGTGTTCGAGGAGATGGGACAGCCCTGTTTTGCCGAGTTCCTCGTTTCGCGAGCCGACACGGTACCAGACCTGGAAGACGGCGACCGGCGCCTTGTGCTCTTCCAGGAGGATGAGTTTCAGGCCGTTGTCCAGAACATGCTCGCGCACGCGCGACGCATAGGAGAGTTCCGCTGCAGCGGTATGTGCGGTGACGCTTGCAAACAGACCAGCAATCAACGCAATCCGCGGGAAGTAACCATACATGGGCGGCGGGTTAGCAGCACCCCATGGGGGCCGCAATCAACGGGCCCCGTCAGAACATGGGAAGAAGTCAGGGCTGACGCTGGTCCGCCGCAATGGCCGTGAGACAATCCTGTTGGATTTCCTGTGAGGTTTGTTGCACGGCGCGGCTGAGCGCCTCTGCCAGAGAAAACGGCGCATCGCACGTAACGGGTTCTTCAACCTGATAGACACGTTGAAACAACGCCGGATCGGATTTTTTGGCAGTATCGTCGGGGAGCAATCGCTCCAGTCCAGCACGTGCCACGAAGACGGCTTTGCAGCCCGGAAGGTCGCGCACTTCTTCGATGCGATCGACGAACACCTGAAGCTGGTAGTCGGGCGCGAGTGTGGAGAGCCCCTGTTGGATGCCGCCGAAACCACCCGAAGTCGAGAAATCGCGTGTGAGCAGATCCGTGATCATTTCTCCCGGATTGGTGCTCCAGCGATCGTAGGGGTATGCGCCGACCTGGTAATCCCGCGCCGTGTACACCATGGCATCCCGGTCGAACACGGCCGCCATATAGACCGGTGCGATGCGGACCACCGCTGATACGGAGATCGCACTCTTCGCAGGTGCCGCATAGTCGAGGCGATAGTGCCGGATGGCTGGTTGCGGGCGGTTCAGGGAGACGCAACCGCAGAGGAGGGTTGTCATCAGGAGGACGATGCCGCGTTTCACTGACTGTCTCCTTCCGGGATGGGGTTTTGTACCGGCGGACCACCGAACAGAAGTCGTGAGGGCTGAGCCCGCAATTCTCCGGTGAGCCCCTGTAGATTTCCCGCGGCGCGATCGAGACGCTGCAGCGTGGATTGCAGCGAAACGACGGCCTGCTGTGTCGTTTGTACGAGGAGGCTCATCTGCGAAACGGTCTGTGAAATCCGGCGCCCGGTGTCTGCCTGCGCCAGCTCGCTGATGATCCTGTGGGCACCTTCTGCCGCCTGCGTGGCATGATCGATAGCGGGTGCAAGGCGCACACCAGCGGTCATTTCCTGGAGATTTCGTGTCGTCTGATCGGCAGCTTCTATGGTCGAATTCAGGTGTGTGAGTGCCGAGTCGATGCGTTCGTCATCGAGCAGACGCCGTGCCGACTGCAAGGTGGTTCGGATGTCGTCGGAGATCCCCCGCAGATCGACTTGCATCACTCGATCGTAAATATCGCTCAGGGCTTCCTGGATGGCTTTGAAACTGGACCGTGCGGACGGAATCAACGGGTATGGGGGCTCGAAGCGCAGTTCTGGTGCCTGGTCGAGGGCAGAACCGGAACGGCGATCGATCTCGAGGTAGCGCAAGCCCGTAATGCCGCTCAGTTCGAGTGTTGCGCGCAGGGTTTTGTCTTCTGCCAGGACGCGGGCCACTTTCGGATCGATGTCCATCTGGACTTCGATCAATTCACTATCCGGTGCGATGCCGATCCGTGCCACACGTCCACTCGGGACACCTCGAAATTTCACCGAGGCTCCTGGATCGAGGCCCTGAACCGATTCGGCAAAGTAGGTCACGAAAGACTCGGTGCGTTCGAAGAACCGGCTTGCACCAAGCCAGATCACCGCGCCGATTCCAATGATCGAGGCGGCGATGACAAAGACTCCGACCTGATACTTATGAGCTTCGGTAGCCATCTCCGTTCCTTCCGTTCATATCGGATTGCATTGCCTCACTGCCGATGGGTCTTCGGTTGAAGAAGGCGCGTACTCGCGGATCGGGGCTGTGATCGCGCAGGTCACGAGGATCCCCTTCTGCGATGATTCCCCGCGTTTCGCCGTCCAGCATGATGGCGCGTTGCGCGATGGTGAAGACACTTGGCAATTCGTGCGACACGACGACGATGGTGGTGCCGAGACTGCGATTGATCTGCAGGATCAGTTCGTCGAGTTCCGCCGACGTGATCGGGTCGAGACCGGCGGATGGCTCATCGAAGAAGAGCAACTGCGGATCCAGCGCCATGGCGCGAGCCAGTGCGGCACGCTTCTTCATGCCGCCGGAAAGTTCGCTGATCATGTATTCCTCGAATCCATCGAGTTTCACCATGCTGAGTTTGAGCCGCACGATCGTGTCGATCATCGAATGCGGCAGGTTCGTGTATTCTTCGA
>CAZEWD010000307.1:0-3540 GCA_964515725.1 uncultured Binatia bacterium (SeqCode) | reverse complement strand
AAAGAGGGCGATTTGAAGGCCCGCCGAGACAAAATAGGCCCCATACCAAGGACCAGAGTTCATGGCGAGAGCCTTGTAGAGGCTCCAATGCCAGCTGACAAAGGCCAGTGCAGGGAATGCAGCCAGATAGACCAGGTCGATGAGCCGGAGCAACTACAGGAGCAGGGGCGAGAGAACGGCTTTCACACGATCGATCACCTCGGGAAAAAGGCCGCGGCGCATTTCCTGCAGCGCGAAGCTGGCCTGGATCTCCGACGTTCCTTCATAGATCGTTGTGACGATCGCATCGGCATGGTGCTGGGCAGCACGCGAATCTGCCAGATAGCCGCTGCCACCGTGGATCTGGATTCCCTGGCGTGTGATTTCGTTACTGACTTCGGCGCAATGATACTTGCATAAGGCCGTGAGGAATCTCACCAGTCCCGAGACCCGCTTGTGTTCCGCCTCGATGCCGGCTGCGGCTTGCCCCGACATGATATGCAGTCGCAACGCTTCGCTCCGATCGGTCCACGCTGCCGTGCGATAAAGCGACGCCCGGGCCCCCCGCAGGCGGACCGTCATGTCAGCCAGCATCATCTTGACCAGCGGCTGTTCGATGATCGGCGCACCGAACTGGATCCGTTGCGCCGCGTACTCGTGTGCTTCGGCCAAGGCAGCGTGAGCGATACCGAGCGCCTGCGCCGCGACGCCGAGGCGCGCGTTGTTCATCAACTCGAGCATGGCGCGAAAGCCGTTGCCCCGTCGTCCGAGCAGAAATCCTTCGGCCTGTTCCAACTCGATACTGCACGTTGCAGAACCATGGAGGCCGATCTTTCGCTCCACCCGACCGACTCGCATGCGGTTCACTGTGCCGTCGGGCAGGGTGGTCGGACACAGCACCAGGCTCAAACCAAGGGCAGTGCCCTTTGATTTCTCGTACGTTGAGTCGTCGCGGGCGAGAACGAGATGGACGGGTGATCCGCCATTCGTAATGAAGATTTTTTCTCCATCGACGAAGAACCGCCCATCCCTTTCGGTAACGCGGGTTGTGATGGCGCCCAGGTCCGATCCTGCATGGGGTTCGGTGAGGTCCATGCTTCCCTGCAATTCGCCACTGGCGAAACGAGGGAGATACCGTTGCTTCAGTTCCTCGCTGCCGAATTTCTCGATGTCTCCTGCCACACCGGTCTGCAAGCCGACCAGTGTCATCAAGCTGGCGTTGGCACACGCGATCATTTCGAGCGCCCATGTGTTCAACAGGACGGGCAGGCCGGGCCCACCCCATTCCTGCGACAAAGGTAGACAGACGAGTCCCGCACGGCGCAGTCGCTCGTACCCTTCGATGATGTGTGATGGTAGGAGGACCTGTCCGTCGCGGAGCTGGGCCTGTTCGTGCCAGCGGTCACGGGATGCCGTAGCGATATCCGTGCAGACGCCATTCAGCGATTGGAGGACGTCGTGGAACACCGCGACTTGCTCCCTGGTATGTTCCGGAGCACCCCCTTTCAGTTCGAAGAAACGTTCCCACTCGACACGCCGATCGAGGAAGAAGCGCATGTCTGTATGATAGAAGGGGATCGTCACAGGAGTGTGATTTGCACCCTGTAGAAGGTGACTGTGGCGGCCCTGTCCGGTGTTCGGACTCTAGCTCTCCGCACCGTGTTCTCGAACATCAGATCGACCATGCGTTGACTTCCGTGTCTCTGCAGTCGTGCCACCATGCCAGATCCTTGAACGGTTGTGAAACGAACAGGGGAGTACCATCGAGGGCTTTCCCTTTTGCCTGCACTGAGGCAATCAGTGCAGAGGAATCGGACGTCCGTGGGGTGCGGGCGCAGAGAAGGGGCGACTGTGCGGAGCGTGTTTCTCAACACTGCACAGGCCAAATGGGTGAGACAATGCCGTCGACTGACTGGACTAGCTTGTTGCAGCAACTGGCCTCTGCGCCGCGTGAAAACGGTAGCGCGGCACTCGATGCCACAGCGCGTTATTTGACTGACTCACTGCGCGCCCTCGGATGGCAGGTCGAGAATCTGCCGTTCACGGCGCACCCCTACGAACAACGCATCATGGGAGTGGTGCTTCTGGCCAGCGCTCTCCTGTACTGGTGGAGCATGTGGGCCCGCCGCTTCGGTATTGCGTCGATCGTCGCTCTTTCCCTGCCGGTATTCGTCTGGTTGCACTTCGATCATGGCTTGCCTCTGTCGTTCGGGATCGGCTCGGTCACCGAACAGAATGTGGTGGCTCGCCTGGAAGTTCCCAATCCGCAGCACCACCTCATTTTCAGCGCACACTACGATACCAAGACGGATCTGCTCGACCACATCATGCGCTCGCCCGTACAGGTCTTCGGACTTCCCACGAGCCTCCTGATGATCGTCATCGCCTTCGGTAGCTATGTCGCCATTCGGGTCGATCGCTTTTCCGTACGTCGCCGACAGGCGGCCACGTTGATGGCATGGGTTGCGCTGGCCTACGGCATCGTCAGTTTTGCCGTGTTCACCGGAGGAGCCTTTGTGAGCAAGCGCAGCCCCGGAGCTCTCGATAATGGTGCTGCATGCGCCGTACTCGTGCGGCTGGCAGATGAACTGGGCCAGACCAGGCCGGAGCATACAGAAGTCGAATTGGTGTTTTTTGCCGGCGAGGAATTGGCACTCCAGGGTTCGGAGGCCTTCGTGGCGCGCCGTGCAACGGACCTGGCGGCAAAGAAGACGATGGTCGTCAATCTCGAGGTGCTCGGAGCCTCGAAGGAACTGGCTGTGGTGGGGCAGGAGAACAAATTCCTGAAACGTTACGAGCCTTCTGCCGACGTTGTGAACATTCTTGATCGTGTCCACCAGGACATGACGCAAAAGGCAATCGCCGTGACTCCGATGGGAGGTGTTACGGACGGTTTCTCGTTCATGGACAGGAAGATTCCAGCCGCCACCGTCATCCACACGGTGCAACCATTCATTCTACCGCGGCACATGCATTCGGCGGCGGATTCCATCGACCGGATCGAGCCCGGTTCTCTCGATCAGGCGTTGGACTTCCTCAAAAGGGTGGTGCAGGCGGTCGACGCATCAAACTGAGCCAGCCGATCGGGTGCCATACGCCGGCCTATAATGCGACAGAGCGGGTGACTGCGTTGTAGCCAACATTGCTTTCCGTGGCGCCATCTGTCAGTGCAGCCCAGCGTGTCGCGTTCTCCAACAGCCGAGTCCACAGGTCGACGCACGCTGAGTCCTCCTTGGATGGTTGGCTTTGCGTTGGGGGATCATACCGTCAACATCGGTCTCTCGGCACTGTCGCTTCTCTACCTTTACTTCCTCAGTGAAGTAGCGGGTCTGCGTCCTGCGCTGGCCTCTTTGGTTTTGCTGGTCGGCCGTGGTGTGGATGCCGTTTTCGATCCGATCATGGGCCGGCTCTCCGACCTGACGCGTTGGCGTATGGGCCGCCGCCGGCCCTATTTTCTGATTGCGGCGGTACCGTTTGGCGTCAGCTTTGCCACGCTCTGGCTCGTCTTTCCCATCGGATCTCAGTGGGCGGAATTCACGGTCTCCGCGCTGCTCTACATCT
>CAZEWD010000306.1:0-3550 GCA_964515725.1 uncultured Binatia bacterium (SeqCode) | reverse complement strand
GACAGAGATCCTTGGTGATGTTTTTCTGGTGCGCTTCGACAGTGCCCCCGCCGATCTCGATCAGTTTGGCATCGCGCCACAATCTCTCGACGACGTACTCACCCATGTAGCCATACCCGCCGAGGACCTGGATCGCCCGATCCGCGATGTCCTTACCGGCGCGTGCTGCAATCAATTTGGCGCCATCCGAGTCGACGCGGTTACCGACCGTATTGAGATCGAGCCGGCGTGCCACGTCATAGGTGTAGCAGCGGGCTGCGCGAAATTCGGCGTACGAGTCGGCGATATGCCGTTGGATCTGACCGTGGTCGCGTAGGGGGACGCCGAATGCCTTCCGGTCGTTGGCGTAGCGCACCATCACTTCGAGACAGCGTAGTGCAATCCCGAGCGACATCCCGGCCAGAGTCAATCGTTCGATCTCGAGATTGCGCATCATGTGCTTGACGCTCTCTCCCTCGGCGCCGACGAGGTTGGTCTGGGGCACCACGCAGTTGTCGAATACCAGTTCGGCGGTCATTGAAGCGCGCATTCCGAGTTTGTCGTGCAAACGCTGGCCGAGCGTAAAACCGGGAAATCCTTTTTCGACCAGAAAGGTGCTGATCCTGCCCCCGGTCTTGGCGTAGACGAGGAAAACATCGCCCAACGTCGAGTCATCGATGGCGCCGTTGGTGATGAACATCTTCCGTCCGTTCAGGACATAGTGATCACCGCGTTTTTCCGCCGTGCTGCGCATACCGAGCACGTCCGTACCTGCGTCCGGCTCGGTCATGCACATGCCGCCGATCCAGTCGCCGCTGATGACTTTGGGCAGGATACGCGCCCGCTGCGCGGCAGCGGCGTTGTGGCCGAAATTATGAACGAACAAGACGGAATGGGCGAGGTACGAGAGGCAGAATGCCGGATCTGCTTCCGACAGAGCTTCGTGCACCATGACGGCGGCCGTGGCGTCGAGTCCAGCTCCACCATCGCTCTCCGGAATCGTCAGCCCGAGGAGTCCCAGTTCCCCGGCACGCCGGAACAGTGCGGTGTTGAAGAGCTCTTCCCGATTGAATTGTGTTGCCTGCGGCTCCACTTCGTCACGCACGAAGTTGCACAGCGTTTCTGCCAGCATGCGGTGTTCGTCGCTGGGTGCGTAGAGATCCAGCCGCCGCCACGAGTTGCTGTCCGGGGGTCCTGACATTCCAGACTCCGATCTTTCGTTTTCAGGAGGATGATTTGCCGCGGACCTGTTCCAGGTCACGCACGGCGCCACGTGCCGCGCTCGTGGTAAGCAGGGCGTAGGCCTGGAGTGCAAGGGAAACGGTACGTTCTCGTTGCGCCGGCTGCCAGGCGCTTTCTCCCTTGCCGATCATGGCTGCCCGGCGGCGCTCCAGTTCTTTGGTTTCCACGAGTAGCTCGATCTTCCGTTGGGGGATGTCGATCCGTATCCGGTCGTTCTCCTCGACAAGTCCGATGGTTCCCCCCTCCGCGGCTTCAGGAGATACGTGTCCGATACTCAGACCCGAGGTGCCGCCACTGAACCTGCCATCTGTGATGAGTGCACAGGCAGCGCCGAGATGCTTCGATTTCAAGTAGGATGTGGGGTACAACATCTCCTGCATTCCCGGCCCACCCTTGGGACCTTCGTAGCGGATGAGCACCACGTCGCCCGCCCGGATGCGATCATTGAGGATCGCGTTGCAGGCGTCTTCCTGTGATTCGAAGATCCGTGCTGGCCCCTCGAACACCCAGATGGACGGATCGACTCCTGCCGTTTTGACGATGCACCCGTCCTCGGCGAGATTACCGTACAGCACGGCCAGCCCGCCGTCTTTGCTATGTGCGTGTTCAACATCCCGGATACAGCCGGCTGCCGCATCCCGGTCCAGCTCGTCGTAATAAACGCTCTGGGAAAATGCGACGGTGGAGCGTACACCACCCGGTGCAGCGAGGCAGCGTTGTTCCGCCGTGCGCTCGGCAGAGGGGCGCCGGACGTCGTTCCGATCGAGTGCTGCACCCATGGTCTGGCTGTGTACCGTCGTGACGTCACGATGGATCAGTCCGGCACGATCGAGTTCTCCCAGAATGGTGAAAATGCCGCCGGCCCGATTCACGTCTTCGACGTGATAGTCCGACGACGGTGCCACTTTGCAGATGTTCGGCACACGGCGTGACAGCCGGTCGATATCCTTCATGGTAAAAGGCACGCCTGCTTCGTGGGCGATCGCCAGGATGTGGAGGACGGTATTCGTCGAGCCACCCATGGCGATATCGAGTGTCATCGCATTTTCGAAGGCATCGAAAGTGGCGATCTTGCGCGGCAGCACACTCTCGTCCCCCTGGACGTAGTAGCGCCGGGCCAGATCGACGATGAGACGTGCCGCCTCTTCGAAAAGTTGCCAGCGTGCTGCATGTGTGGCGACGATCGTTCCGTTACCGGGCAATGCCAGCCCCAGCGCCTCATTCAGGCAGTTCATGCTGTTGGCGGTGAACATTCCGGAACACGAACCGCAGGTGGGACAGGCGGAACGCTCCAGTTCGAGCAATGCGGTATCGCTCACGTTGTCGTCCCCTGCGGCGATCATCGGGTCGATGAGATCGATTTTGCGCGGCCCCAGCGGGTTCCCCTGTGCGTCGTGTGTGCCCAACGAGGTCCCCGCCTCCATCGGTCCACCCGAGACGAAAATCGTGGGGATGTTCAGCCGCATGGCCGCCATGAGCATGCCGGGTGTGATCTTGTCGCAGTTGGAGATACACACGAGCGCGTCGGCTACGTGCGCCTGGACCATGTATTCAACGCTATCGGCAATGAGGTCGCGGCTCGGCAAGGAATACAACATGCCGCCATGGCCCATGGCGATTCCGTCGTCCACGGCAATCGTGTTGAATTCGACTCCCCAGCCGCCGGCGTCATCGATGACCTTCTTCACGCGTTGCCCGATTTCGTGCAGATGCACGTGTCCGGGCACGAACTGGGTAAAGCTATTGGCGATGGCGACGATCGGCTTGTGGAAGTCGGCGTCCGACATGCCCGTAGCACGCCAGAGTGCACGTGCGCCCGCCATGTTCCGGCCATGTGTGGTCGTGCGGCTGCGATAGGGATTCATGGCGCCAGTGTATCGGCGGACAGTTCGATTGCAATGTGACCGAGCGCGGTGATCGACACGATGTCCGGTCCCGGCGTGAGGCAGATTGGCGGGTCAGTTTTCCCGGCCAGGGATGCGGTCCCACGTTGCGACAGGGTGGTTTCCTGCGTCTCGAAGTGCAGCCGTTTTCATCTCGACCGCCGGCATCTGGCGCTCGATGAACGCGCCGGCCAGCAGTGCTTTTTCTTCGGCACAGTCCGCCTGTCGTAGCAGTTCGGCAGCGATCCAGAGGTCGATGACGATATCGCACGCATGTTTTGCATACGCCGCGGCGATTGCCCGGTCTTGTTGCAGAATGTGTTGGATGATCGGGGCGGCGTGATCGGCGGCGAGATAGACCCGGTCGATGAGCCGGGGAAACTTCGGGCGCAGGGGCGTGAGATCGGCTTTCACACGATCGATCAACTCGGGAACAAGGCCGCGGC
>CAZEWD010000305.1:0-3554 GCA_964515725.1 uncultured Binatia bacterium (SeqCode) | reverse complement strand
GGTGAGTAGATCGAATGGAATCGAATCGGCAGTCGATTCGAACGCACGCACGTGCCGCCAGAACTGATCGACGATCTGTGGCGGGCAGTCCGGCGAAACCCACGATTCCATCATGCCCTCCGGCGGTAAGGCGATCGCCTCCGCAACACGATCCCGTCTGAAATGACGGTGTTTCCGCTCTCTCCTGGATCGTTTGCCCATATCGACTTCCTCCTGGGCGAAGACCCACAGCAGAATCGTTGCCGTCCGGTATCCCTTTCTAAAAGGAAGATGTCTTGCGACCGCGGTGTCGTCAGAGTGAGTACATCCGCGTGCAAGCGGGACTCCTGCCGATCGGTCTGCCGGCGGGAAGGACTCTGTCCAAAGATCCGATCAGAAGTCTCTTCCCCGCCGGCTTATCCGCTCCATCATGCTCAGCAGCCGAACAGAGCCGCATTCACAGCCGCGATGATTTCATCGATGGTCACCTCTCCATCCCCGTTTGCGTCGAATGGGGGACAGATCGACATCGTGGCCGTCCCGAGCGCGATATTCACTCCCTTCAACAGTTCGTCGATCGTAACCTCCCCGTCGCCGTTACAGTCCCCGATGCAACTGACGGCCAGCGAGTCGATCCGGAACGTACTCTCCACACCAGAGGCCAGCGCATTACCACTGGCATCTGTGATCCCCGGACCAACGGCAATCACGTAACTCGTTCGCCGCCACGGCTCTCGCGGAACGATCACCGCCTCGTTCATCACACCATCCCAGCCGACTGTGGTAGCCACCGGCGATCCGGCGCTGTCCAACAGAGCAATGTTGGCCGGAACGACCGTTGCCGGATCGAGCGCCTCCGAAAAGCCAACCCGTACCAATGGCGCGTACCGGGGTCCCAACTCGTCCGACAGGGGAGGTTTTGCCGGAACTCCCACGAGAACGGCGTTGTCCTCCGGTGAGGTCCAACGGACTTCGGGTGGAACCCTGTCCGTTGCGGCTGGCTTTACCAAGATGGTCACGTCAGCCGGTCGACTTTCCGTTGCACCGTCACTCACCGAAAACGCAAAACGGTCCATCCCCGTGAAATTCCCATCCGGCATATACGTCAGAGACGGCGCACTCCCGGTCAGGTTCCCGTTCAACGGACCTTCCTTGATCGCGTAACTCAGCGGGTTGTCATCCACTCCGGCTCCACTCAATGTGATCGCAACGGGTTGTCCATAATTTGTCTCCACGGATTGTGGGACGGCGACCAGCGACTGCACCGTGTTGACCACCGTATTGGTGGGAGTCTCTTCCGGAACACTGGGGAAGTACACGATCGCCTGGTTGGTGATCACCGTACCGTCCGGCAAACCGGAACGCAGGCTGACACTGAAGCTGACTTCCCCTTTGGAACCGGGTTCGCCCTTCGGAGCCAGTTCACCGACTGTCCAGAGGATCATCCGGACGCTGGCAATGTACTGTGCCGTATCTCCATGCAACACCAGCGTGGAATCGTCGAACTCCTCGGCCAGTTCATCGGTGACAAACACCCCGTAGGCGCGTCCCTCACCCTCATTCTCGTAGGTGATCGTATACGTTACGGGCTGGCCGGGCAGCAGATCACCATGGAGTCCTACCTTGGCATTCGGATCACGCGCGACACGGATATTCGTACGGGCGATTCGGCAAGCCGCTGAAGATGCACCGCCCGATCCGTCCATCGAATCACACGTCTGCTCCGGCATGACACGAGCCAACAGATCGGAGGAAACCTCACCACCGCCACCGCCGGAGCCACAGCGAACACAGCCTTGCCCTTCGACACATTTGCAAAAGTCGGCAGAGCAGCCACTGTTGACGACATAGGACTCGTCCGGTTTCAACACCCCGTCCCGGCAAGGAATCCGGCGGTAACTGCACTGCTCGAAGATTTTCTGCCACACTCCGCGGGTGACACTACTGTCACAGGACAACAGATCCGTCTTGCAGGGGTAGACGACTCCCTGCTGGCCGGCACACTGCGCAGCACATTTGGTGATGTCGATCGTCTGGCCGAGAACGGGCATTCCGTCCACATGGAACAACGGCTTGATGGCGTTCTCACACTTCGCGCAGGCTTCGACATTCTTACCGCGGCTGACGCCACAGACGAAACAATGATTGAGGTTGAAAAGGGCACCGACGAGCTTGACCTTTTTCTTGATGATCCACATCGGCACCTTGCCAGCGACACAGTTGAAGAAGCAGCGGGTAAATGACAGGACTTGCCCCCCCGAACCTCCCTGTCTCATGACGACGGGCTCGTCCCACGCTCCCCAACTCGAGAATTGGTCGGTCGACTGATCCCACCGCCAGCCCCCTTGCGTGTCATGGGTGCGAAATCCGTCTCGATCATAGGTGATCGCCAGCACCGTATTGTCCATGTGATGCAGCAGACGCGCAGCCCCGGCACTGGGATGAATGAGAAGGATCTCACTGATGGTCTCACCCTTGCTGGTCGTCGTGTGCGAACCTCGGGGGGCCAGATAGCCCTCGTTGAGGGCCTCCTGGTACAGCGTTCGCAATTCATTGCTGGATTGAATCTCGGCATTCAACTCGGCTTCCGACAGCAGCCTCTCAGAAACAATGAGTCGTGGCTGATACGCGAGGTAGTCGGCAATTTCGACATCCCCCGGGTCGTTGCTGCCGGCAACCTGTACGAGGACGTTATCGACACTGCCATTGTCGAGACCCCACGCATACCGCACCCGGAGCGATTGAGTGCCTTCTGCACCGCTGTCCACGTGACCAAGCCGCCAGAAAACCTGATTCCGTTCTGGCCATTCGACTGCGCCGCCAGTCCCGTCGACGTAGTCTGCCATCCAAGGCAGGTGAACGAGGACAACCGCATCTTCCAGAGGAGAGGCAATGTAGTAGTGGAGGGCATACTCGGCCGTATCACCGGGGCTGACACGGGTCGGCCCCAGGAGCTGCACCTGTGTGACTTCCGTTCCCGATTCGTCGATCGCCCAGGGTAGGAAACGTACGCGATCCGATACGGCCGACCCTTCACCGGTAGGATTCAGAGTCGGATGTTGAGGACCACTGGCAGCACCCCACCAGTTGTGCCGCGCATCGACCCAGAGCTGCTTGCCGGCATTGCGAACCGCCATCGTGCCGGGGCTGCTTGGGAACCGGCTGTTGCGGATCGTCAGGCTGGACTCCGAGCTGTAGATTCCGTCCCAGCGGTAGGTATCAAACGTGGAGTTTCTGACATCGACCGTGGCTCCGATGGTCTGAAACGGCGCGTAAATGTCATAGCCACTGCACGCAACACCGCCGTATTCGAAGAACACGTGATCCACCACGCCAACGGAGCCCGCCCGGAATCGGACATAACCCCAGTCGGAAGGCGTTGGAGAAGTGTCATTGCCATCGCCGTTCGTGTCGCCGCCGCGGGAGTCATCCTTCAAACTGGTAAACACAATCGGATGATCAACAGTGCCCTTTGCCACCATACTGCCATCGACGAAGAGTTTCCCTCCGCAACCGACCGGTTTGAAGACAGTACCTGGAGTCAGGGTGAGTCCCGCGCCGGCGGGGACGGTAAC
>CAZEWD010000304.1:0-3584 GCA_964515725.1 uncultured Binatia bacterium (SeqCode) | reverse complement strand
AGGCCGAAATCCGGCGGCGTAAGTCAGTCTGGATCGTTTCGATCGGACGGCGTGCGTCAATGCTGACAAACTGGAATTCCCCGGCCAGCCGATTGTACTCGCGAATCAGGCGCCGCTGATAGGTACGAAAACTGTCGAAGATGTCCGTCCCAAGGCCCAGGTGCATACCCGATTCCCAGTACTCCATCCCCTTCCCTTCGAGCACACGTGGAATGAGGTGTTCGACGTCTGTCTTCAAATAGAGCACCAGATCGGGAATCAGTGCCATGCCAAAGAGCTGTTGCGTCCACTGGCGATCGGCTCCCATGACTGCGTTACGGGCATAGGCCGTATAAAGATAGCGGTCGGCAATGACGATGAAGCCGGCACGCAGGGCTGGAATGATTTCATTTTCCATGCGGTCGGCAAAATCGGCGGCATAGAGAAGACTGAACGTCGTTGCCGTCAGAGCGTGCCCGGCCTTGGCTTCATTGATGGTCTCGGACAACAGCGGTGAGCGGGCCCACCCCGTGTTTGCCACTCCATAACCCTGCACCTCCAACCATGGCGTCAGTTGTTCGATCTGCGTCGAGCGGCCAACCCCATCCGTCCCCTCGATGACAATCAGGCTTCCACGCAGAGGACCGACCTTGAGATACGGCAATCCCGGACCGTAGTAGGTTTTGTCCTGATCATGCATGAATCACCCGCCTATCCCACTCACGGCGGCCACCGTGCCAAGATAACCGCGCAGAACTTTTCGTGTCAGACGCCGCACGACGAGTTGCTGCTCATTGATATTCCCCGTTGCATCGATGACATCCAGACCGAATTCCGAGACCGACTGATCATAAAGGTCGAGAACACGGCTCTGGAACAGTCGGAAACTCTCGGCCGGATCGCGACTCAAACCGAGATCCATCCCTGCTTCGTGATATTTGAGTTTGGCACGGCCGATGAGCAGACGATCGAGCGACACGTCGATCGGCACACGGAAGTACAAGGCAAGGTCGGGACGAGGGGCGAAACCATACACGGCTCGGACCCACTGCGGGTCGACTCCCCGTGCCACATCACGAGCAAACGCCGTGTAAACGTAGCGGTCGGCCAGAACGATCATGCCCGCCTTGAGAGGCGGAATGATCTTGTAGGTCAGACGGTCGGCGAAATCGACGGCATGAAGAAGCGAGAACGTCGTCGGTGTCAGCAGATCTTTCTTCTTTCCGCGTTTCATTGCCCGCCGCACCAGAACCGACGAGTTCCATTCCGTAAAAAACACCTTGTACCCCTGCGCCGCCAGCCAGCGGTGCAATAGCGCCAACTGTGTGGATTTCCCGGAGCCGTCAATACCTTCGACGACGATGAGCTTACCGGGGTATGGATGCGGTGCGGTGACCATCTTGCTCCTTTCGACGATCGATGACCTGGAAATCGATAGCGGTGTCCAACAACTCTTCCAAAGGCGCGCATCGCCGGCGTGCCTCCCAGATTTCGAGTTCCGCATCATCCCCAGCGGTATCGAGTTCTAGAACCAACTGCCCATTGTCGCGTTGCACGGTGATGTCCTTCACCACAGCGTAGTGACTGCGATCGAGAGCATCGGCGACACGCAGGATTCCGGCCAGTGTCAGAACCGTTCGGCGCAAGGGCTTACTCAGGGACGAATAGCCATCGTCAGAATCCTTTGGAGCCGCCTTGCGGTGGTACCGAGCCGTCAGGGCAATGACCTGGATCTCCTCTGGACGAAATCCCAACAGTTCCCCATTCCGGATCAGGTAATAGGAGTGGTGTTGGTGGTCCCTATGCCCGATGTGATGGCCAACGTCGTGTAACAAGGACGCGTATTCGAGCCATTCACGTGCCCCGGGAACGACCGTGATTTCCTCCTTGAGCTGATCGAACAGACGAAGCGCCAATTTTGCCGTGTGTGGCGCGTGTGGGCCAACATCTCCGAGATGGCGCGCAAATCGGGCAACGCTCCGGCGCCGGGGATCATTGTAACGATTCGTTTCCTCGATGCCCCGGCGATGCCGCGTAATGAAATCGAGCAGCAAACCCTCCCGTAGGGCCCAGGTGCACGCCACCAATTCACGCACGGCAAGCCGTTTCAAAATGTAATCCATCAGGCACGCTCCCACGACGACGAAATCGACACGCTTGACATCGATCCCTTCAATGTACCGCCGCTCCGAGCGTTCACTCTTCACCAATTGCCGCCGCAAGCGCGAGATTCCCTCCGCATCGACAGCAAAATTGTGGAGTTGTGTGGGATGCATCCCTGACTGCGCAGCGGCAACCATGGAAACGAGGTTCAACAGCGTCCCCGATGTCCCAATGACTCTCCGTATCCGGCCCGTCAGGATCCGATCGAACACGGGGGCCAATTCTGCTTCGATCTGTTCCTCCATTGCGGCAATCTGTCTGGCACCTGGTCTGTCGCCTGTCAGATACCGCTCACTCAACCGGGCCACACCGAGTTTCACACTCTCGAGCGCGACAGCCTCGTCATTTTCGATGAGCACCAGTTCCACACTGCCACCACCGGCATCGACGAGCAGCGTGGGCTCACCACGCAGGCCAATGGAGTATCGGACTCCCAGAAACACTAGCCGGGCTTCCTCACGTCCGGGCACGACTTTCACACGTAGACCGACCTCATCCCTCACGCGCTGTACAAACTCCCCGCCATTGCGTGATTCACGAACCGCCGCCGTCGCCACGGCACTGAAACGGACAACCCCCTGCCGCTCCGCCAGAGTCTTGAATGTCGACAGCACCCGGACTCCATCATCCATCGCGTCCTGCGATAGATATCCGCTGGTCAATGTCCGGCGGCCCAGACGCACCATTTCCTTGGCCCGGTCGATCACCTGAAATCGACCGTCTGCTTCGACTTGCGCAACCACCATGTGAATGGAGTTGCTGCCGACATCGATCGCTGCAACGCGCATCTCTGGACCCAACGTTCGGAGCGCAGACGAACGCTACGCTAGCACAGGATGCGGCGATGCGCCTGACCGGCAGGGCAGCGTAGTGTCTCCATGACTGCCGCGGCCGACATAACCGTGTTCCGTGCCACGGCATCCTCCCCACGCCTTCCTGGTGACGCACCTAAATGAGACACAGGTAAAACGAAACGGACCATGTAATTCCTTCGGGACCTTTCTTTGCTCTATGGAGGTCCTGAGCTAGAGAGAGGGACCACCGCGGGAGGTCGATCCATGTACGAGCCAGGAGAAGATATCTACGGCAGTCCGGAACACCGTGCGTTCCGGGAAACAGTGCGAAAGTTCATCCAATCCGAGTTGGCGCCCCGGGCGCGTGAATTCGACGAGATGGGCCGCTTCGACAAAGCTCTCTACAAGAAGATGGGCGACCTCGGGCTCCTCGGAATCCGCTATGATGCGAAGTACGGCGGTCTCGGACTCGACTACTCCTATCACGCGATCTTCCTGGAGGAGATGGCGCTTTGCGACAACGCCGGTGTCGCCATGGGGATTTCCGTGCAGACAGACATGGCCACCCCCGCACTACATCGTTTCGGCAGCGAGGAACTGAAGCAAAAGTATCTCGTGCCAGCGATCCGGGGGGAACAGGTTGCCGCC
>CAZEWD010000303.1:0-3612 GCA_964515725.1 uncultured Binatia bacterium (SeqCode) | reverse complement strand
GTGGTTCGCTGAGCATTCTCAGAGGCCTTGGAGACGGCACTTTCGACGCGCAACCAGAGTTTCTCACGGATGCGCTTCTGGGGCCAGTCGCAGTTCGCGCTGCTGATCTGGATGAGGACGGGAAACTGGATATTGTGGTGCTCAATCAGGAATCGGGCGATGTGGCTGTCTTTTCCGGTACGGGAACCCTCACTCCCGGCAATGTTTCGAGTATCCCGGTCACCGCTTTCCCCAACGCCATGGTGATCGAAGATCTGAATGGTGACGGATTTCTGGATATTGCAACAACGAGCGAATTTGAGAATAACGTGGCGGTGCTACTTGGCGGTGGGGACGGGTCGTTTGCCCCCTTTGTGCAGTTCGATGTCGGAGAGTCGCCCTACGGCATCGTCAGTGCTGATTTCAACGGCGATCGAAAGTTGGATCTTGCCACGGCAAACCAGGATGCAGAGACTATCAGCATTCTCATCAACGACACGGGTGTGATACAGGTCTGCGGCGGCGATTGCGATTCGGATGGTGAAGTGACCGTCGATGAACTCGTTCGCATGGTGAACATCGCCCTGGAATTGTTCGACGTGTCGGTCTGTACGCCGGGGGATATGAACGGTGATGGGGCGGTTACGATTGATGAGATCATTGCGGGCGTGAACAACGCCCTGAACGGATGTTCCCTATTATGATGATGTTGGATGCACAAATGGTTCGGAAATCGACGAAGTCGTTGCTACTGTCCTTCGTGGTGGCAGGCACCATGACAATGGCCGGTGCTGCCGGGGCACAAACGGTACAGGCGTGCCCAAACCCCGACAATTGTGCCCAGCTCAGCGTCGGGACGGGCACGGTCTCGGGTGGAAACGTTACGGTGCCCGTAATGTTCAAACAGGGGCCGTCCGATGGACGGGCGGGCGGAATCGACGAAATTGCGGCAATTGCATTTACGTTGGATATTGGTCCGAACCTTCGTCTCGCAAGCTGTACTTTCGATAGTGAGGGTCTCCCCGAATCGATCCAGGCGAATCTCGACAATTTTCGTGTCGTGGTTGAAAATGCGAGTTGTGCCGGTGGGCGAACCCACTGCCTTTGTCCAGAGAACGGGGGTTCCCCGGATCACTTCATCAACTTTGTGATCTACGGTCCGAATCCGCTGCCTACGCCGGGGCCAAATCCGATTGAAATTCCAATCCTGCCCGCGGGTCCACAGCAACTCTTCACGGTGGGGTTGGCGGTTTCTCCGGGAGCGAGCGGCACCACGCCCCTGCACGTTTATACGGAGACAGTCGACTCATCGAAGCCCCAGTTCACAGCCTATCTTTCGGTGGGGGACAAGCTTGCGGTCGATCAGACCTGTGTTCCGGTATCCGGACAGCCCCCGTGTAGCGGCGCCGGTGCAGTCAGCCAGGTGGCGATTACCGATGGTAGTGTGAACTTCGGCAGCGTGTGCGGAGGAGACTGTAACGGAGACGGCGAAGTTACCGTCGATGAGCTGCTGAAAATGGTGAATATTTCGTTGGAAGTGTTTCCGGTTTCCCAGTGTCTCGCTGGTGATCTCAACTCGGACGGCGTAATCACCGTTGATGAAATCATCAAGGCCGTAAACAATGCTCTCAACGGCTGTCCGTCATCGTGAGCGAGGGCGTGATTCGATGTGCTTCGAATGAGGGTTTGGACCGCTCGTTACTTTTTCGCCTGAGCGGTCTAGACGTCGACGGGCTGTTTAAGGTAGAGCGGCGGTGCGCTGCGGCGCACACGGAATCCAGGGATCAATTGAAATCGTTAGGGAGGAGTGACCATGCGTAGGAAGATCGCAGTTCTCGGTTCGCTGCTCGCTGCAGGGTTGCTGAGAACATCGGCAGCGGAGGCGGCGGTAGCACTCAATGTGGGCTCTGCCAGTGGCAACCCGGGTGACACGGTGACGGTGTCTGTCACGCTCACGACCAGTGCTGGTGAGCAAGTGGCTGGTACCCAGAACGACATTGCCTTTGATGCGGATGCACCGATTGGGCGCAAGGCCAACGGAAAGCCCGATTGTGCGGTAAATCCCGATATCGAAAAGGGCGGGACCTCGTTTGCCTTCCGTCCGGCGGGCTGTACGGAGGGTACCTGCACCGGGATCCGTGCCCTGGTCCTTTCGACCGAGGATACGACTGCGATTCCCAATGGTTCGGATTTGTATTCCTGCAAGGTTGTCATTCCAGCCTCGGCTTCAGGTGGTGCCAAACCACTCACCATCTCCGGTGTGATCGCCAGCGATCCGAGCGGCGCACGTATCGCCGGTGCCGATGGCACGAATGGAACGATCACGGTCAGCGGCGAGGAGCCGCCGAGTTCTTGTCCTGAACCGCGTCCTGCGCCTGCGGGTCCCGCTCTCTATATTGCGGACCAGAACCTCGAAGCCGGTTCCAGCTCGGCAACGATCGAGGTGAAATTGGCTGCGGGCGCCGCACAGGTGGCGGGCACCCAGAATGACATCGCCTTTGCGCCTGGTGTGACGGTCAACCGCAAGGCCAATGGCAAGCCCGACTGCACGGTGAATTCAGAAATCGACAAAGGAGGCACTTCCTTTGCGTTCCGTCCGGCGGGTTGTACAGAGGGAACGTGCACGGGCATTCGTGCCCTGGTCCTTTCCACGGAAAATACGGACGCCATTCCTGACGGGGCGGTCCTCTACACCTGTAACGTGACGGTATCCGGAGAGGGCGGCGAACTGGGGGTGAGCGGTATCATTTTGAGCACGCCCGCCGGAACGCGCGTCGAAGGCGCGTCGAGTCAGAGTGGCCGTGTGTGCATCGGGGGTACAATTGAGCCGCCGGTTGGATGTGCTGAACCACGTCCTGCACCGCAGGGTCCTGCGCTCTACGTGAATGACCAGAATCTCCCCTCGGGTTCCACCTCGGGAACGATCGAGGTGAAGCTGGCTGCGGGTGAAGCACAGGTCGCCGGCACCCAGAACGATATTGCGTTCGCCGCTGGTGCGACGATCAATCGCAAGGCCAATGGTAAGCCCGATTGCACGGTGAACCCGGGGATCGACAAGGGCGGTACTTCGTTTGCGTTCCGTCCGGCGGGCTGCACAGAGGGGACCTGCACGGGCATTCGCGCTCTGGTTCTTTCCACGGAAAACACCGATGCGATTCCGGATGGTTCGGTCCTGTATACCTGCAACGTGACGGTCAGCACCGGAGGCGAATTGGATGTCAGCGGTGTGATTCTCAGCTCGCCAGCAGGTTCGCGTATCGAGGGCGCCACAGGGCGAAGCGGGATCCTCTGTGTCGAGGGCGCCGTGGTGATACCGCCGACCCCGACCGAAGTGGTTCCGACCGCGACATTCACGGCTACGGTGGTTGTCCCGACAAACACTGTGCCACCGGTGGTGAATACTCCGACCGCGACGGCGCCAAAGGCGACAGTCACTGCGACGCACACACGCGTTCCGGCGACGAGGACACCGGGGGGCGTGACCTACCTCGAAGACGAGGGCGGCTGTCACATCAGCGGTTCCAGCAATAACAATGGCTGGTTGCTGCTTCTGCCAATAGCCGGTCTGATGAACGTCCGCCGGCGTTCACGCTGAGTCGTCCAGCGTACCGCACGTAAGAAAACGGGGAGTCC
>CAZEWD010000302.1:744-3637 GCA_964515725.1 uncultured Binatia bacterium (SeqCode) | reverse complement strand
GCTCGGCAATCCTGGCCGCAGTCTGTTTAACGTTCTTCTCCAGGTCCTTTCCCGTGCGGCAGTGCCGGAATCCGAGGTTCGCGACCTGGTCTCATTGATACAGCTCTTCGATCTGTACGGCATATTTTTCTGCGATTGGTCCTCGCCGTGGTTTTCCCGTCGGTGTCAGTTCCTCTCCACCGGGTTTCCACTCGTCCTTCAGGATCTGAAAACGTTTGATCTGTTCGACACGCGAGAGTCTGGCATTTCCACGTGCCACCGCTTGAGTCACCTGGCGTTCGATTTCTTCCTCGTTCGAGCTTTGTATGCCAATCGCCGTGGAATCGAGGGTGATCAGGGCCACGTTGAACGGTCTCCGATCGCCGAGGACGATGATATGTCCAATCAGCGGACTCTCCGACTTGATCGTTGCTTCGATGTTGGCGGGTGACATGTTCTTGCCGGCCGAGTTGATGATGATGTCCTTTTTTCGGCCGATGATGGTCAGATAGCCGTCGGCGTCGAACTGGCCGAGGTCTCCGGTATGGAGCCAGCCGTCGGCATCGACGGCTTCAGCGGTCCCCTGTGCGTCGCCTCGGTACCCTTTCATCACCACAGGTCCTCGGACCAGGAGTTCGCCATCCGTGGCCAGTCGCATTTCGATCCCTGGTAGTGGTTTTCCGACAGTACCGGGCCGAATCGCGCCGGGGGGATTGATCGTGCTGTTGCCCGTGCATTCCGAAGCGCCCCACATCTCGACAATGTCGATGCCGATTGCAGCAAAAAACTCCCACACGTCGATAGGCATTGGTGCTGCCCCGACACCGAAGAACTCACACTGATCGAGTCCGAGGAGCTGGCGCAATTTGGAGAAGAAACGTTCATCTACTGCACGCCAGCGTTCTTCCAGATCCTCCGGCACAGTACCCTGGCAACGAACGCGTACTCGTTCGAGTCCGATCGCAAGAGCTTCCGTGAAGCGTTCGCGGCGTTCGGGATCTGCGGCCAGACCGTTCTCGATTGCGGCCTTCAGTTTTTCCCAGATGCGTGGCACGCCGCCCCATGCGGTGGGGCGCACCTGTGCGGAATAAGCAATGAATTGGCTGGGGTCGGGCAGGCAGTGGACCGTCTGGGCAAACAGCATCGGGCCGTACTGATTATTCCAACGGTCGGCAATGTGGGCGCGTGGTAGAAAGCTGATGGTACGGCCGCCGGGCTTCAATGGATAGACGGTGTCGAAAGCCTGCAGCTTGGCCATCATGTTGGCGTGCGTCAGTTCGACGCATTTGGGTGCACCGCTCGATCCCGAGGTGAAGATCAGGGTCAGGATATCCTCCGGCCGGATGGCACGCCACGTTGCCTGGAAATCGAAGCTCGTCTCGCCCAGGCGTTCCACGGAAGCCATCGAGAGGAAATCGGGTTCGGCTGTACCGTCGATGGAGATCAGATGTTCGAGCCTCGGGATACGATTGCGCAACTCGAGTGCACGCTGCAGGTAAATCTGTTCGGTGACGAGAATCCGGCTTCCAGTCACTTCCAGGGCATGGACCATCTGCTCCAGCGCCGAGGTGTTGTAGAGAGACCAACCCGGTGCGCCCAGATGCATGGCCGCAGTGTCGAAGAGATGGAATTCAGGGCGGTTGGTGAGCAGAGTGGCAACGGGATCTCCGTGTCGGACACCCAATGCAGCCAATCCGGCGGCGAGGCGTTGTACGCTCTCGCCGTACTGCCGCCAGGTCCATTCCTGATCGCTTCCGTAGAGGCGTAACGCAGGCTGCTCTGCGAATTCCGCAACAGTACGCTGAAAAGCTTCACAAAGAGTTGCAGCGCTCAGCGCTGCCGGTCGTGACGGCTGATTCATCGGCACACCATCAAGTCGGCAGGCGTTGATCGAAGCGCCGGCCGAAAACGGCGGAGGCGATCACGAGCCGTTGGATCTGCAAGGTCCCGCCGGCGATCGGCCAGCCCCGGCTATCGCGCAACATGCGCTCGATTGGATATTCTGCGCTGTATCCGACCGCACCCAGGATCTCCATTGCCTTGTCGGTGACGAACTTCGATGTCTCGTTGGCAAAGAGTTTGGCCATGGATGTGTCTTTCATTCCTGCGATGCCCTGGCCTGCGTTGGTCGCTGCGCGGTAAACGAGCAGGCGCGCCGCTTCTACCCGTGTTGCCATATCTGCAACCATCTCCTGGATCACACCTCGTTCACAGATTGGCCGCCCGAACGTCTTGCGTTCCAGCGCATATTGCGTTGCGAATTCGAGAGCACCGGTGGCGATACCCAGGGCCATCGTCGCATTGCCGCAGCGTTCGATGTTGAAGCAGTCCATGAGCATTCCAAAGCCGCCCGGTGGAATGATCATGTTTTCTTCAGGCACGACGCAGTCCTCGAAGAACAGGGAGCTGCTGGGGAAACCGCGCATGCCCAGAAAGCGCTCCTGCATTCCGAACGTCAAGCCCGGTGTGTCCTTTTCAACGAGAATTCCGGCAATCCCCTTTGGACCAGGCTTGTCGCCCATCCTGCAGTAGACGAGGTAGGCGCGGCTGTGCCCGCCACCGGTGCACCAGGCCTTCGAACCGTTGATCCGGTAACCGTTCTCCACTTTTTCGACCTTGGTCCGAAGATCCGTCAGTGCGCTTCCCGCTTCAGGCTCACTCATGCCGATCGAGATTTCCATTTCACCGCGACACACGAGCGGCAGCCAACGATCCTTTTGCTGATCTGTGCCGAATTGTTCGATGACGCGTACCGGTCCGACATTGCTTTCGAAGACGCCTGCGGCACAGAGCGGCGACACCCGAGCGAGCTGCTCGATACACAGGATGGCATCCAGCAATTCACGCCCGCCGCCGCCGTACTGTTCTGGCAAGGTCATGCCGTAGAGTCCCATGGCGATCAGCTTCTCCTCAA
>CAZEWD010000302.1:0-724 GCA_964515725.1 uncultured Binatia bacterium (SeqCode) | reverse complement strand
GCCAGAGGCGCACATTCTTTGTCGGCAAACGTCCGAACGGTGCTCTGCAGTCGAAGTTGCTCGTCCGTCAATCGGAAATCCATCCGGGGTTCACCTCGCTTGACAGTAATTTGAGTTCCGTAATATCTATTTTCCGGAATTTCCGATGTCAACCGTATCTGAACAAACGATGCTCGTCGTCAATCCCACCAGTGGCGCACCCGCAGTGGCGGAATCACGGCGTGTGAAGCTCGATGACCTCACGGGGCGTACGGTGGGCTTTTTCAGCAACAACAAACCCAATGCCGCTTCGGTGTTGGAACGTCTCGAAGAGATGTTGCGCGAGCGTTACGGGGTGGTGGGAAAACGCTACGCGAAGACGGTACCGTCGCTGGCGGCGGACGCGGTTCTGATCGATGAGATCGTTCGGGATTGTGATGCCGTCGTCATCGCCGGCTTCGATTGAGGGTCGTGCTCGTCGTGGAGTTGCCACGACATGATTGAGGTAGCAATGCGGGGACGCGCCGTCGTCGGCCTGGCTACATCCCAGTTCGACCGCTTTTCCCGGCAGGTGCTGCAACAGCGAAACTTCGGTGACCTGCCCCTGGTTACGATCACTCACCCGCTGGGCGGAATCCCAGTCGCCGAGGCACGCAGCAGGATCACCGATGATGTGTGTGATGCAGTGGTTCGCGCCTTGACCGGCAAGGAATCATCGGAGCGTCTATGATCATCATACCGCGCC
>CAZEWD010000301.1:3262-3646 GCA_964515725.1 uncultured Binatia bacterium (SeqCode) | reverse complement strand
CAAGCCTGGCTCATCCAAGGGTTCTCCAGGCCATGAGCACCCCTCTGGCCGGACACCTCGATCCTGCGTTTCTCGAGATCATGGAGGATACCAAACGTCGGCTGCGGTGGCTTTTCCAGACGAACAATGAACTGACTTTACCGGTTTCCGGCACCGGTAGCGCCGGGATGGAAACCTGCCTCGTGAATCTCCTCGAACCAGGCGATGAGGCAATCGTCTGCATCAATGGTGTGTTCGGCACTCGTATGGCCGATATCGCCGAACGGTGCGGCGCAAAACTGCACAGGGTCGAGGCGCCGTGGGGACGCATCATCGATGCTGAGGACGTACGCAAAGCACTCGTGGGCTGCCGTAAACCCAGGCTCGTGGCCATCGTCCATGCGG
>CAZEWD010000301.1:0-3246 GCA_964515725.1 uncultured Binatia bacterium (SeqCode) | reverse complement strand
TCCACCGGAGTCCTGCAACCGTTGGAAGAGATCGGTAGGCTGGCACACCAGGCCGGCGCCTTGTTCGTCGTGGATACGGTCACCTCTCTGGGAGGACATCCAGTCTGCACGGACGAATGGGGAATTGATGCTTCCTACAGCGGTACGCAGAAGTGCCTGAGCTGCCCGCCCGGTTTATCACCGATCACTTTCAACGATCGCGCCCTCGAGATCGTCCGTTCGCGCCAGAGCAAAGTGCAAAGCTGGTACCTCGATCTCAATCTGGTCGCACAGTATTGGGGAGCCAACCGCGTCTATCACCATACGGCGCCGATCTCGATGAATTATGCTTTGAACGAGGCGCTGCGGCTCATCGAAGAAGAGGGACTTGAACAACGCTGGACCCGCCATCGACGGAACCACGAAGCGCTGGCGGCTGGCCTGGCCAGTCTGGGGTTGGAAAGCGCAGCTCAAGAGGGCCATCGCTTGTGGACACTGAACAACGTGCGCATTCCACCTGGAGTGGATGATGCGCTGGTGCGCGACGCCCTGCTGATGGAGTTCAACATCGAGATCGGCGGCGGACTGGGTCCGATGAAAGGACAGACCTGGCGTATCGGCCTGATGGGGGAATCGAGCCAGCCAGCCAATGTCCTGCTGCTGTTGAGCGCACTCGAACGGATCCTGGCACGAGTCGGGCACAGATTTGAAAAAGGAGCGGGCGTCGCCGGCGCTCAACGCGTCTACGCGGCGTGAACCGGGCAGAAATTGCTGGAACGGAAATTGACGGTCAGCGATCGGGTCGTACCGGCCGACGTAACACGGATGAACTGGCGGCAAACAGGTCTGAAGGCATCCCAGACAAGGCAACAAGACGAGGAACAAGGAGTGGAGCGGTGGTGACGAAAGCGAGATGGCTGTGCCGGTGTTGGGTTGCGGGACTCCTCATCGTTGCGGGTTGTGCAACGGAACGACCCACGGCACGCAGCACGACACCTGGTGCCAGCCCGGACTTTTCGGCGGCAGCAGGCCCACGTCTTGTCGCCGTCGATACGGCAACCTGCCGCAAAATCGTCCGGGACGACGCGACGCCGGAGACGCTTCGCGCGGCCGCCACGCGCAATCTCGAGTATCTGATGCGACAGCCCCTCGACAGGACCTTCACGATCGCCGATCGCAGCGTCGGCACCCTCGATCTTCAGTCAATCTCACAACGGGTTGCCGAACACGCGGGGGAAGAGTGGAACGATCTGTGCGACCATCTCCGGCTCTATCGCGTGCAAATGTCCGAACCGCTTCTGGTCACCGGGTATTACCAACCGGAGTTGGATGCCAGCCGCAAGAAAACCTCGCGTTTTTCTCATCCCATCTACCGCACACCGGATGATCTCGTCGACGTCGAATTGCGCGAGATCTGTCCCGAGTGTCCCCCGAAGACGGTACAAGGGCGCGTCCGTGACGGCAGACTCACGCGCTACTACACACGTGCCGAGATCGATGCCGGCGCCCTCGACGGGCGTGGCCAGGAACTGGCGTGGCTCGATGATCCGGTCGAAGCGTTCTTCCTCCACGTACAAGGCTCAGCATTACTGAGGCTGGAAGACGGGGTGTTGTTGCAAATCAGTTACAGCAGTTCGAATGGATACCCCTACACCAGCATCGGGCGCACACTCATCGAACAAGGAAAGCTCACACCCGACAGCCTTTCCCTCCAGGGCCTGAAGAATTACCTGCGCAACCACCCGAACGAACAGAGTTCCCTCATGGCGGCCAACCAACGTTACGTTTTCTTTCGCGGTGTGGTCTCGGGGCCGATCGGAAGTTGCGGCGTGCCGCTGACAGCAGGGCGTTCCGTCGCCGTGGATCCGGCGGTTTACGCGCACGGAGCTCTCGGATTCCTGCAGATCCAGGAACGCGCCGGTGCATCGACGGCACAGCGCCCGTATGCGCGGCTGGTGATGACACAGGATGCGGGCAACGCCGTCAGCGGCCCGAGTCGGCTCGATGTCTATTGGGGAAGCGGCGCCATTGCAGAGGGAATCGCTGGCGACATGCGCAATGCCGGCGAGTTGTACATCTTCCTGCTCAACTGACAGGCGGCACCCAGATTCCAGCCGGCCTGTCGGGACAGCCTACCTCTGCAGGATCGATTGGCCGCTACGGACGAATTCCCGGGTCGCCTCGCTGTCCTGGGCTTCGGTAAGATCGGGGACTTTGAACGGCACCGCCACACCACGCTGGCATGCCGGACGCGCAGCCATCTGGCCCATCCAGCGTTGCAGGTGCTCCAGCCCCTCGACGGAAACGCCCGACCATTTGTGGGTGCGAACCCACGACCAGTTTGCGATGTCGGCAATCGAATAGTCATCAGCCAACCATTGGTTCTCTGCCAGCCGGCCATCGAGCACTTCGAACAAACGGCGGCTCTCGTTCTGGTAGCGATCGATTGCCGGCTGGATCTTCTCAGGGAAGTAACGAAAGAACACGTTGGCCTGACCCATCATCGGCCCGATGCCTCCCATCTGGAACATCAGCCATTGGATCACGCGAGAACGGCCCCTGGGATCGGCCGGTAGAAGACGACCGGCTTTCTCCGCAAGGTAAATCAGGATGGCACCCGATTCGAATACGGCAAACGAGCCCGCCTCGCGGTCGACGATCACCGGGATCCGGCCATTTGGATTCAGCCGGAGAAATTCCGGTTGTTTCTGCTCCCCTGCCATGAGGTTGACCGGGTGAACCTCGTAGGGCAGTTCGAGTTCTTCCAGGACAATGGATGCTTTCCAGCCGTTCGGCGTCGGGGCCGTATATAAGTCGATCATACACACTCCTCTGATGGATGAATCCAGAAGAGCACAGGCGACACATACCCAACAAGACCGCTTGGCGGAATCGCAGCCGATGCGAACGAAACGCCACGGCTACCCACCCATGGTATCAGGACTCCGGCAGGATATGGCTCTTGCCGATCCCGATTCATCGGGCGCCCCGGAAGGAACTTCCCGCAAAGATCAGAAGTTCAGGCTACGCTTGCGGGCGCGCAGATTGCGGCGACTACCCTTGCCCTTATTGGCACGATCATCACGCCGCAACGCTTCGATAAAATCCGGGGAAGGCTCCCAACCTCCACCTCCCATGCCGATCGACGGAGCGGGGCGCGGCGGGCGCGGGCTCGACAGGAAAGAGGCGGGTGGACGACCACCGCCACCGCCGCCAGCGCCACCGCCAGGCTGGCGCTCTTCCGCTGCATTGACCCGAACCTTGCGG
>CAZEWD010000300.1:2738-3687 GCA_964515725.1 uncultured Binatia bacterium (SeqCode) | reverse complement strand
CAGTCCAATCTGCCGTCCTGACGGAATCCCTTGACCCGGTACAACACCAGCGTCTGTGCCGGATTGTAAAGGGGCGGATCACGCAGGTCCGGTCGGGTCACGAGGCGGTACGAAAGATACAGGATGTCTTGCGAGAAAACGGGTTCGAGGATCAAGCGACGCTCCAACGCGGCGCAATCGCCAGGAGGATTTCCGAAGAGGCCCGTGTAGCAGTAGGAGCCATGGAAATAATACCAGCACGGCGCTCCACCGGCCGGTTGCTGGTGGCGTCGCCTCACAACGGGAAGCTCACCTCCTCCGCTTTCCCGCTCGAACTCGTGCAAACCCAGAACCTGCTCACCAGAAATCGTTGCCTGCTCGCTCCGTGATGCTTCTTCCGCGATGTGGGCATAGCGCGCATTGATCTCTACAGAATGAGAACCGCCTTTCTCTTCCGGCACGATTACACCGCAGCGCCTCGGAATTATCGATAGGGCCTCACGGAAGGCCTGTTCTTCTGTGGCCGCTCCGTAGCGACGAGCCAGATACGGCTGTGCCAGAACGGCCGTGGACACACAAACACCGATCACGAGCGTTCGTACGCCTTTTCGATGTGTTGCAGGCGACCATCGTGTGATCGAGCGGCCTGGAAGGATTCCTCCAAACACTTGAACGACCAGCTCCCATCCTTGTGCTGCCAGAAGAGCCAGCCACGGCAGTGTGTACGATCCGTACCGGAAGTACTCGATGTAGCTCTGGGACAAATCACCCGCTCTGGGGGAGAGCGACAGCGGAATCAAGCCGACGGTTGTCCCGAGGAGGCTCAGGAATAATGGCCAGCGATGTCGAACCGCCAGAGATGCCACTCCCAGTGGGAGTGGCATCCAGAACCAGAACGGCAGGATCTCCGGGAGACGAAGAAATGTAGAGAGCGGGAAACCAAGAGAATTAAAAAAAACCCCATATGCAA
>CAZEWD010000300.1:1544-2728 GCA_964515725.1 uncultured Binatia bacterium (SeqCode) | reverse complement strand
TCGGGGAAGGAGAAGCTCGTTGCGCGTATCGTGCTCGCCGCACCACCCGCACTACATGAGGCCAGGCTCGTCAGAGCACTGACGCCAAACCACGCGAGACCAGCGATCAAGGCAGGGCGAGATTGCCAGCGGCGTAGCCCCGGAAGAGCGATCACACCCGCCATGGCGCCGATGATCGGGGCATCCGGACGAACCCAGCACGTGTATGCCAGTAGGGCGCAGCCGGCGAAGGCCCACTCGTCCCATGCTCGCCGGTGCGACGCATGGATCATGGTAAGGCCCAGCTCCTGCAAGCTGATCAGTGCGCCCATCTCCAGATCGCTGGAGTACATTGCTGCATGTACGGGCAAGGATGCGACGACCACTCCGGAAATCGCTGCAGCACCTCGAGACAGACCGAGACTGTGTGCCAGCAAGACGAGAAAAGGTGGTAGACAGGCGGCCAGAAATGATGGCACGCGCAATGCCGTCCACATGAAATTCGCCCCATCGGGAAAAAAGGAGGCGACCAGGACCGACATGCCACCAAAGCCGATGATGTACCGCTTGAGCCGGTTATAACCCGAGCCGCCTTCGGTGAGGATATTCGATTGTGTAAATGCGAAGCGCACCAGGGCACTCCACGCAAACACGAGAAGGGCGTCCAGGACGACGGTGTACGTCTCGCGCCGGATCTTCCAACCCCCGATTTCGGCACGGACGGCTGCGCACGCGAGCGCAACCAGGGCGCTGAGAATTGCTCCCCAAAGGGCGACCTCGGCACATGAGCGGCCTCGTGCATTGGCGAGTTCTCGTATTACCTCTTCATCGCCTCCACCGAGAATCGGTTGCGCCACATACCACGTAGTTAGAGGGATGGCGCCAGCCGCGACTGCCAGCGCAAGGGTTCCTGTAACGCCGCGCCACGCCCGCAGGGCAGGCCTCTCTCCCGACAATCGCTCAACGGCTATCCGTAAAACGCTTCCAAGTGACAGCGTCACGAAAAAGGCAAGGATGGACGGGAAAATCGGGGGAGACGCGTTGCGCAAGAACACCCGTTCAGCCTCTTCGACGCGTTCCCGAATGAGCAACGGCCAGCATACCCAGGCCGAATACGACGATGGCAGTTGCCATCCACACCACGACGGCAATGGTTCTGGCAGTAGGCTCCAGAGGCAAAACCAATGAAACGAGTGCGGCCAGCA
>CAZEWD010000300.1:0-1534 GCA_964515725.1 uncultured Binatia bacterium (SeqCode) | reverse complement strand
GCAACGGCAGAAAGGAGAAGGCGAGAAATGCTTTGAGTGGATTGTGGTAGAGAATGATTTCCAGCATCCCCTGCCCGGCGCGCAGGGCATCGTGCAGGAAACGCACTTTCGAGTGGCCGATCCGTTTCCCGTAAACAATCGGGTGAAATGCCACGAAACGACCCGTCAACATCTGTACCAATGTCAGCGTGGTCGAGAAGGAAAATCCGTTCGGGAAGCGATCGAGAATCGGCAACACCTGAGAACGGCGAAAGACCCGGTAGCCTGAATTCGGATCCGGAATCCACCTACCGGTAACGAAGTTGGCCATCAACAGGAACGCCATCTGCAGGGGTTCGTTCGAATGCCGAAAGTGGGGCCCCGTACGCGCTCCAACGACCATATCGAAGTGATGGGCCTTCTCCAGCAAAACAGGCAATTCTCCGAGGGGATACGTTCCATCCGCATCAGTCATGACAATCGTGTCGTACGTTGCGTTCGCAATGCCGGTCTTGAGAGATCGTCCATAGCCACCAGACTCCGGGTGGCGGATCACTCGGGCCCCGGCACTCAGCGCGATCTCGGCGGTACGATCCTTCGATCCATCGTCGATCACCAGAACTTCCACCGGTCGATCGAGTCGCTCCTCTACCGATCGAATCTCTTCGAGCGTAGCGGTAATGCCGTCCTCTTCATCACGCGCGGGGATCAGAATCGTCACGCCGTCCGTACGAGATCCGAGGCCCTCTTCAGTCTGGCTGATCACGATGTCGCTCCTCCTCCTGCGCAGGCGGCAAAAACCGGCCTCGTTGTCGTGGTGCCGCCGGTATTCCCATCCAGTCGCAATGGCCCCGTGGCGCTCTCATCGCGACGGCACGTCTTTGAACGGTGACAATTCATCCAGACCGTAACGTTGGGCATATTCGAGAGTCACACCACTGCATCGTTTCAGGGCGCTGCAATTGCGGCAGTCTTCACTGAAAGCGGATAACTCGGCTTCCACGTGTTCCATCGAGTAGATACGGGTGCCGGTCGCATCATCGAGATAATGGGTCTCTCCAAAACCAGAGCGGCCATAATTGCCCGGTTCCGGATCGCCCAGAATACAGTTCGGAATGGTTTCGTAGCACACCACGAGATTTTCGTTCTTCGCAATACGGTGCACACGCTGGATGGGTTCGCGGATTTCGCTGTAGCGTAGCGCCGTTCCTTCCCAATGGGCGCCTTTTCCGATGGTCGAGGGGAAGACGAACTTGAAGGCCACCGCGGAGCCGAATCGCTCAATTCCGAACTGGAGATATTCTTCGAGGTGATCGAGATTCAGGCGTGTCAGTACACAGTTCAGCATGACCCCGGCACCGGCGTCGATAAGGTGTTCGATCCCGCCAACCGTTTCGTAATGCGCTGTCTCGCGGGCACCGGAGAGCACGGCACTGACAGCCGGGTCGTGCGAGTGGAGAGAAACGATTGCAAGCTGTAGGCCCAGTTGAATCGAGCGTTCGGCAAAGTCCGGCTTTGCGGAACTACGGCCGTGTGTATTGATGTCCCATGTCAT
>CAZEWD010000299.1:1265-3710 GCA_964515725.1 uncultured Binatia bacterium (SeqCode) | reverse complement strand
GTAGTGCTTGAGGGCGTACTCGTGTCCCTTCATGCTCCCCATGATCGCGTTGCCACGCCAGATGTACCAGACACGCGGGAAGTTGACCTCGCCATCGGGATTGCCGATCGAGTACTTCAGCTCTTTGCTCTTGAGCTTGTCGAGAACGTATCGGGAGATGTCCTCGTCCGACCTGGCGCCCTTCGCCTGCGCCTCCCGTGTGAGTTCCAGAGTGTTCTGTTCGAACTGCGGGTAGAACGGCATCCAGCCATTCCGCACGGACTGGAAGATCGTGTCCGCGGTGTGCTGTGCCGTGAGATCATTTTTGGGTACCGCGTTGTAGCGGGAGAACTGGCCGTCATAGCGGTACTGGCACGTGTTGATGTAGTGCCAGAGCGGCGCTTGTTGCAGGCGGCTGGGACCGTGCCAGTCCTTGGCGAATGCGATGGTTGCCCAGGAATCGACCGGTGCCAGCTTTTCCTGGCCGACGTAGTGGTTCAGGCCGCCGCCGTTTTTGCCCACACATCCGCACAGCATCAGAGCCATGGCGCCGGCGCGATACATCAGATTGGCGTGGTACCAGTGATTGATCCCGGCGCCGATGATGATCATGCACTTGCCTTCGGTCGCCTCGGCCGTGTGCGCCCACTCACGGGCAAATTGGAGAACCGTCTTACTGTCGATGCCGGTGAGGATCTCCTGCCAGGCTGGTGTGTAGGCGGCGTCCTTGTCGGTGTAGTCCCTGGGATATTCGCCGGCCAGACCACGGCCCACACCGTACTGCGCCATGATCAGGTCATAGACGGTGGTTACCGCGATCTTCCCTTCGGTGGTCTCGATGTAGCGCACCGGCACGTTACGCACGGCGACCTTATCCAGACCGTATTCGACGAATTCTGTCGGCAGTGTGTCGTCGCGGTTACCGAGCAGGGTGAGCAACGGGTCGTACGGCTGATCGTCGACCGCGTTCTCGAACTTCATGTTCCAGTTCCCCTGCTTCTTGTCCCAGCGGTGTCCGACGCTGCCCTTGGGAACCACGAGTTCATTCGTCGTGCGATCGATATTGAGGAACTTCCAGTCACCGTTGTCCATGTCCTTCCAGCGCACAATTTCGTTGGCGCGCACCAGACGGCCTGGGCGATAGTGTTCCCCCTCTTTTTCGAGTCTCACGAGGTAAGGGCTATCGGTGTATCGCTTGACGTATTCGATGAAGTAGGGCGTCGGATTGTCGTGGTGGAATTCCTTCAGGATGACGTGGGAGACAGCCATCCAGAAGGCGCCATCACTGCCGGCATGCAGGGGCACCCACTGATCGGCGTACTTGCAGACCTGGCTGAAGTCGGGTGAGAAGACCACCGTCTTGGTGCCGTTGTGGCGGGCTTCCGCAAAGAAGTGACAGTCGGGCGTACGTGTCATGTTGAGACACGCCCCCATGTCGGCGATCATTTTTGCGTTGTACCAATCGGCACTCTCGCAGACGTCGGTCTGTTCGCCCCAGATCTCGGGGAAGGCCGGCGGCAGGTCGCAGTACCAATCGTAGAAGCTGAGATTTGCGCCCCCGAACAATTGGAGGAACCGCGCACCTGCGGCGTAGCTCAGCATGGACATCGCAGGAATCGGTGAAAATCCGAAAACGCGATCCGGCCCGTACTTCTTGGCCGTGTAGATGTTGGCCGCGCCGATCAGTTCCAGGACGACGTCCCACGAGGTGCGCCGGAAGCCGCCTTTGCCGCGTGCCTGTTGATACGCGGCACGTTTCTTCGGATCCTTCTGCAGGTTTTCCCACGCCCGCACCGGATCGCCTTGCGCCGCCCTCTTCTCCTTCTCGAAGGCATCGATGAGCGCGCCACGAATGAGCGGATATTTGATGCGCAGGGGACTGTAGAGATACCAGGAGTAGGAGATACCGCGCTGGCAGCCGCGTGGCTCATAGGGAGGCAGAGAATCTTCCAGCAACGGATAGTCGAGTTGCTGTGTCTCCCAGACGACGATGCCGTCTTTGACGTGGATCTGCCAGGAGCAGCCTCCGGTGCAGTTCACACCATGGGTGCTGCGTACGATGCGATCGTGTTGGAAGCGATTCCGATAGAACTCTTCCCAAACACGGGTCTTGGGCGAAACGATGTCTTGAATCCAGCTCATGGTTCACTCCCCCGATCCTTGTGACCGGATCTGCCGTTCGAAAACGGCGTAATTGACGGGCCGCCGTTTCACGCGCAGCCCCACCAGGGCAAACAGACCAAACAGGGGCAGCAGTCCCGTGGCACCGGAGGCCAGAAGCCGAATGCCGAAATCACGTGGCTGCTGCAGTTCATGCCGCTTGTCGGCGTCCTGCAGGAAACCCACCAGTGCAGTGACCTCATCCGTGGTCAGAGGTTTGTCTTTGTAGGCGGCCGCCATCACCGGGAACGGCGGACCATCGAGAATCGCCTCGATCCCGGGTGCCCCGATCCGCCCGAATGCCTG
>CAZEWD010000299.1:0-1255 GCA_964515725.1 uncultured Binatia bacterium (SeqCode) | reverse complement strand
GAGTTCACGGGCGAGGACACCACCACCGCTGACGGCGTCGTTCTTGACGTGATGGCAGGAGTTGCAGGGGGCACCACCATTGGCGAGGCGGATACGTCCTTCGAAAATCTGCCGTCCCCGATCGATCTCCTCGGCTGTGGCCTCGTGCGGTGGCGGTGGTGCTGCTGCGGCTGCCGGAGCATCACCACTCTTACTGGCGATATAGGCAACAATCCCCTTGATCTCGGCTTCCGAGAAAGGAGGCGGTGGCATGATGACTTTATTGTATTCCTCGAACAGCGCCTTGGCCGTGGCATCGCCTCCATCGATCATCTGTTGCGGATTTTTGATGAAGCGGAGCAGCCAATCCTCGCTGCGGCGCTCGGTAACGCCCTTCAGGTCGGGACCGACGCGTTTGCCACCACCGATCGTGTGGCAAGCGATGCAGACGGTATTGAAATTCGTCTCCCCTGCTCCCGCCTGTGCCCAGACGCTGGCGGGCAACCAGCAGGTGCCCAGCGCCGCGAGCGCCAGCAGCGTTCGATACGCAATCGTGGATCTCTTCATCGATCTACCCCCTCCTGTCATCTTCGGGTCATTGCGCGCGAGAAAACCGCGAGTTCCAGCACGCGCCGTCCCTAGCAAGAGGCATTTACACGGCACTTACAGAGGGAGTTCCAACCGCCTCTGCGCATCTCCTTGTGGGGAGGGGGGCATTCGTGTTTTTCAGAACAAAGTGGGTGCTGTTGGGGGGTGAGAGGCAGAGCGAGATTGGGCTTGACGGTGTTTTTCTGCCGCAATTTCGCTGGGTTACAGATGCCCTCTCACCCAACCCTCTCCCCCGCGGGGGCGAGGGAAGTTTAAGGCTTTGGCTTGGGAACTGACATCAGAATCTGCTCGATGGGCAGCGCACTGCCAGTGCAGGAACCACATCACCACGGCCGCAAGCACCAGGCGGGAGTTTACAGCTTTGGCTCTTGAACAGGTACCAGAATTCGCTCGATCAGCAGCGCACCGCCAGCACAGACACCACATCACTACCGCAGCAAACACCGCATCACGACCCCAGTAGCGCATAGTACAACACGGCTGATGCAGAGACGGCAAACCAAGCATCCCTCGCCACCCGGAAGGTACGAGTGATGCGAAAAAAACATCTCCTTACCACCTTGGAAAGCACGAGTGATTCAAAGAAAAAAGCATCCCCTCGCCACCCAGGAACTGGCTTGGCCTTACCCATAAATAGGCGCGCTGGACACGAATGACTCACGGGGCA
>CAZEWD010000298.1:0-3722 GCA_964515725.1 uncultured Binatia bacterium (SeqCode) | reverse complement strand
AAGGAACCGCCACTTTTCTCAACTCAGAGATTCAACAGCTTCCGGGACATTCCCCAACCAGAAGTGGACATAGTCTCTGCGATGATAGTGGATGGTGGGACACTGAGGAGCTTCCCGGTATTACGGGATGGACCGGTCATGGACCGAGGCCTCATTCACCAGATCGTTTGCCCGAACGAAAGTCAGTCCATCCTGACTCAACTTCAATCCTTCCTGTTCCTCTGACGAGTACGAATGGTGACGGGAACAATCAGTAGATGGCGCCGATGACACTGGCCACTCACTTGCTCGAAGGAAGGGTGTGTGCCGTGAGATCATCGAGTCAGGCTGCCGTTTCGGTGCACGTCTCCCCCCATTGTTTCCGCTCGCCGCCGGTATTCTGGCCGGCGATGCGGCGGCCGCACGGATTCCGTTTCCGTATGGGACGACAAGCCTTGCCGTCTTCGCCGGCTGTGCATTGGTTCTTTGGACCTTCAGCCCTCTATCACGACGGATGGCTCTGTTTTGCAGTGCAGCACTCTGGGGATTGTGGTCGGCTGATCCGATGTATCGGCCCCACATGACGACCGGCCACATTGGATCGTTTGTTCGGCGTGGGCCGATCTGGATGGAAGGGCGTATCATCGACGACACGGGCCGGCGAACGGCACGTGGAAATCTCGTGGTGGCTGTGGAGCAGACCGGCGTCGGAAGTCACGTGGCACCGGCATGCGGTAGAATCCGGCTGAGTGTCCGCCGGTTCAGTCGAACGTGGGCTGTAGGCGATCAGATTCGCTTCCGTGCTTCGGTACGCCGGCCGCGCAATTTTGGTACGCCGGGGGAATTCGACTACGCTGCACACCTGGCCCGGCGGGGAATCTATGCAACGGGCTATGTCGATTCCGACACGGCGATCGAGTTGTTGGAGAGTGCACGCCATCCGGCATGGTTGGCAGGATGGCGCCGGCGTGTCGGAGAACTGATTCGAGCCAACGTTCCTGCACCGGCATCTGGTGTCCTGCTCGCTCTGGTGATCGGGCGCGAAGATGATATCGACATCGAGTTGCGGCGCGCCTTCAGTCGTGTGGGTGTCAGCCACGTTCTGTCGATCTCCGGATTACACGTCGGTCTGGTCGCCGGTGCGGGATTTTGGATATCGCGCTGGTTGTTATCCCGCAGCGAGTGGCTGCTGTTGACCATCAATGTACCGAAATGTGCGGCAGCCGCATCGGTACTACCTGTCCTGCTCTACGCCGGTATCGCGGGAAGCAACCTGGCAACGCAAAGAGCGGTGCTGATGATCCTCGTGTTTCTCGGTGCGGTTGTCGTCGAGCGGAGGCGGCACCTGATGGCGGGGCTTTCGGCGGCAGCGGTCGCCATCATTGCCGTGTCACCGGGAGCCTCTCTGGAGATATCGTTCCAGCTTTCCTTCCTGACGGTCTGGGCCCTTGCGCTCGCCACCATGAAATTCTGGTCGTGGTGGCCTGGGTTTTCCGAACGTCATCTCATCCCGCTCCGAATCGACTGGTGGGTGCGGCTCTGGCGTCCTGTCCTTCTGTATGCTGCCGTTTCCTGCAGCGCCGTTGTGGCCAGTACCCCGCTGACGGCGCTCTATTTCAATCAGGTGACACCGATTGCGCCGTTGGCGAACGCGCTCATCGTGCCGCCCCTCGGTTCGTTGTCGGTCATGCTGGGGCTGGCTGCCGCTTTTTCTGAACCACTGAGTCCGGTCATTGCCGGGTGGGTTGCCCGTGGAGCGGGCCTTTCCGTGCAGGTCGGTCTGACGTTGATCGATTGGATCGACCGGATTCCATGGGGAAGCCTGCGTGTGGTGACACCGGCACGGTTCGAGGTCGTAAGCGCGTACGTGACACTCGCCGTATTCTTCCTGTCACGCAGGCGTAGTGTTCGGCGTGCGGCAATCCTTCTGCTCGTGTGTGCGACGGTCGAATTTGTACACACTCGGCTGACGACGGATCGGGACGAATTACGGATTACTTTCCTGAGTATCGGGCAGGGTGATGCAGCGGTTCTGGAGTTACCGGGCGGCAAGGTACTCGTGTTCGATGGTGGCGGTGTTGGTGATGGTACGTTCGATGTGGGAGAGCGAGTCCTTGCACCATTCCTCTGGTGGCGTGGCATTCAGCGGGTGTACGCACTCTCTTTCAGTCATCCACAGTTCGATCATTACGGAGGACTACGCTTCGTGGCGGAGAACTTCTCTCCGCAAGAGATCTGGAGTACCGGTTCGGAAGCGGATCGAGCCGCCTTCCAGCGCTTCAAAAGCGCGTGGCAGAAAGCCGGTGCCCTGGTCGTTCCGTTGTGCCGTGGAGCCGTATGGCGTGACGGTGAACTTGTCATCGAGGTGCTGGCGCCCGGGCGTCTCGTAGCGCAGCGCAACCCAAACAACGAATCCCTGGTGTTGAGTGTACGGTATGCGGGAGTCCGCGTTCTCTTCACAGGCGACATCGAGGCCGAAGCGGAAAGGGAGATCCTGTCTCAGGTCAGGTCTGAAGAACTGGAAGCCGATGTACTGAAGGTCGCCCACCATGGAAGCATGACTTCCAGCACGGCCGGCTTCATCCGAACCGTCGCACCGCGGCTTGCCATCGTTTCGGCCGGTGCTGATAACCGCTTCCGCTTTCCCGACCGCCGGATTTTACGGCGTTTTGCCACCGAACGAATACCAGTGTTGCGCACCGATCTGCACGGAGCAGTGGAATTGCGGATCAGCCGGGACGGTAAGTTGCAGACCCGCTGGTATCGCACGGCCGGGTGACGGACTGTGGATTGCGCGACAGGGCGCGCCGGCTCATGACATTCGAGTGAAGTTGGAGTTCCGGCAACCGCGACCAGAACGCCGGACAATTCCTCGACGGCAACCACACCGGCAGGGGGTATCAACGAATACCGCGGCGAATCGCGGAGAGGACCCGTGATGCGTTCGGGAGCGTACTTATCTGACCCTGGCTTCTCCCGATACCTCACTGCCCCGGGGCAGTCCCGAAGCTCCCGGGTGGTTGCCGGTACTTTATATCCCCCAGCAAGACTTGACAAATTGCTGACAGATATTGGAAATACGACCCACCATTGTGTGATTTGAATGTCTAATAACGGGAATCTGGGAAAAAAGGGAAGTCGAGATGAGAAATCACAATTTGGTTGGTTGGATGGTGGCCGCCACCGTGCTGTACGGCACGACAGCGCAGGCGGGGCCTACGGAGTCGGCCTTGAACAGGTGCCAGAGGACGGTGGGTATCGAGGGCCGCAACTACGTGCAGAACTACGTCAAGGCAGCCGGGGCCTGCCTGCAGAAGGTGTCGATCGACCTGGTGCAGAAGAATGGCGTGACACCAGGCACAGGCACTGCCAGTACGTGCGTGGCACAATACCGCAAGATCTACAACAGCCGGGGGTTGGGAAAGAGCCTGGAGGAGAAACTGGCAAGAAAGATCACGATGGCATGTTCCTCGGGAGCGTTTGCGCCGGACGACGTGATCGGCAGTCCCTTACCGGGTGTCCAGGAGCCACTCGATGCAAAGAATCTGGCAGCGTATTGCCAGCATTTCGGAGGTGACGGCACGGTCGATTCGGTGGAAAAGTGGAGGGACTGCGTGGTGGCCGCACACACCTGTGCGGCGCGTGCGGCGCTGGCCACACAATATCCACGTGCCATCGAGTGGCTAGGCCGAAGTTCCTCGGATTTTTCCGTTCGAGATCTGGCAGAAAGCCTGAAAGATCAA
>CAZEWD010000297.1:0-3760 GCA_964515725.1 uncultured Binatia bacterium (SeqCode) | reverse complement strand
GACAGAGGGTTTTCGAATTGCGGTGCGGTGCTGATTCACGGACGGCGCGCGCCCGTCGTGGGGGCAATTTGCATGGATCTGAGCATGGTTGATGTGACGGACATCCCAGAGGTGCGGGTCGGAGATGAAGCGGTCCTCTGGGGTGTGCAGGACGGCGCGCAAATCCGTATCGAGGAAGTGGCGGCATGGCAGAAGAGCGTGAGCTATGAGGTGCTGACGCGACTCGGCCCCCGCGTCCCACGGGTCTTGCGCGGATCGGTCACCGGGTAGGGGCGGCAAAGGGAAGAAGCATGGCGAAGATCTCTCGGGCGTTGGTGAGTGTCAGTGACAAGAACGGTTTGGTGGAATTCGTGCGTGGGCTGCACGGTTACGGAGTAGAGATTCTGTCCACCGGTGGCACGGCCAGACTTCTCGCCGGCGCGGGCATCCCGGTCGTCGCCGTGAGCGACCATACAGGATCGCCAGAAATCCTCGACGGCCGTGTGAAGACACTCCATCCGAAGATTCATGGGGGACTGCTGGGACGGCGTGATGTTCCCGAACATTTGCGGCAGATGAAAGAGAATGGGATCGAGCCGATCGACATGGTGGTGGTCAATCTGTATCCATTCGAGGCAACCATTGCGCGACCGGACTGTTCGGTCGCGGAAGCCATCGAGAATATCGATATCGGTGGGCCGTCCATGGTTCGTTCGGCCGCAAAGAATCACCAGGATGTCACCGTGGTCGTCGATCCCGGTGATTATGGCGACATCCTCGCGGAGATGCGATCGTCGGCGGGGAATGTCTCCGTGGCGACCAATACGCGCCTGGCTCGCAAAGCCTTCCAGATGACCGCCCGCTACGATGGCGCCATTGCCGACTACCTGGGCTCGCTCGATGGTGAGAGGCGGATTGCGTTCGGTGAGACCATCCATCTGGGCCTGCACAAGGCGCAGGACCTGCGCTACGGCGAAAACCCGCATCAGCAGGGTGCGCTCTACGGGGAGTTCTTTCGCGCCGTCGAGCAACTGCACGGCAAAGAACTCTCCTACAACAACATCGTCGATATCAACGCGGCGCTGTTCCTGATGCTCGAATTAGTGGATGACCCTGCGGCCTGTGTGGCGATCCTCAAGCACAATACACCCTGCGGTGTTGGTCTCGGCGCCGATGACCTCGAGGCCTACCGCCGCGCCTTCGCGACGGACCCAGAATCCCCCTTCGGTGGGATTCTGATCAGTAATCGCCCGTGGTCACTCGATCTGGCACGAGAGGTAGACGAAATCTTCACCGAAGTGTTGATTGCGCCGGAGTTCACTCCGGAGGCGCTCGACTTCCTGAAAAAGAAGAAAAATCGCCGTCTGATGCGATGGCACCCTGATGTCATGCGCTCGCCAGGACGTGAGATGCGAGGAGTGTTTGGTGGACTGCTCGTGCAAGATGCCGATCGTGCGATGGAGGATGTTTCGGCTGCCAGGGTGGTGACACGGCGTTTTCCAACGGGGGAAGAACAGGCGGCGATGAGCTTCGGCCTGAAGGTCGTCAAGCATGTGAAGTCCAACGCGATCGTTTTCTGCAACGCGCGGGGAACCCTGGCGGTCGGCGGAGGTGCGACTTCTCGCGTCGATCCGGTGCATGCGGCGCGTGCCAAGGCCGGACGTGTTGGCCTCGATCTGCGAGGGGCGGTGCTCGCCAGCGATGCGTTCTTCCCGTTCCCCGACGGTGTCGAGGAGGCAGCCAAGGCCGGGATCACGGCGGTCGTCCAACCCGGCGGCAGCCTGCGTGACGAGGCGGTGATCGCAGCGGCCGATGAGCGGAATCTGGCCATGGTTTTCACGGGTGTACGGCACTTCCGCCATTGATCGGTGTGGCTGCGGGGAGCGTTTCCATGAAGATACTGATCATTGGCGGGGGTGGGCGCGAGCATGCATTGGCCTGGAAAATCAAGCAGTCGCCCCGTGTCACACGCATTTACTGCGCCCCGGGAAACGCGGGGATGGCACAACTGGCTGAGGTCGTTCCGATTCCCGCCGATGATATTTCCGCACTGCTTCATTTCGCACAGGACGAAGAGATCGACCTGACAGTCGTTGGCCCGGAACTGCCACTCACGTTGGGTATCGTCGACGAGTTTCAGCGCCACGGACGGCGTATTTTCGGACCGAACCGGGAGGCGGCCCAGCTCGAGGGAAGCAAGGTCTTTTCCAAGGAACTCCTGCGCCGGGCCAACATCCCCACCGGATTCTTCAGCGTGTTCAGCGATGCCGAGGAGGCAAAGCGTTACATCTCGGAGGTAGGAACCCCGGTTGTCGTGAAGGCGGACGGCCTTGCTGCAGGCAAAGGCGTTCTCATCTGTCACGAGATCGGAGAAGCGCACCAGGCGGTCGATGAGATTCTGGTGACCCGCCTGTTCGGTGATGCAGGCCGCCGCCTCGTGGTCGAGGAGTACCTGGAAGGTGAAGAGGTATCGTTCATCGCGCTGACGGATGGGGTGGACGTCCTCCCTCTCGCCACGTCGCAGGATCACAAGCGCATCAATGACGGTGACGGCGGACCCAATACGGGAGGTATGGGCGCATATTCTCCGGCTCCAGTGGTGACGCCAGCGCTGCACGACCGCATCATGCAAGAAATCATGCAGCCGACGATCCAGGCTCTGCGCGCTGGTAAGATCGACTACCGCGGGGTTCTCTATGCAGGGTTGATGATCACCGAACACGGACCGAAAGTGCTGGAGTTCAACTCACGGTTTGGTGACCCGGAATGTCAGGTTCTGCTTCTCCGCCTCCAGAGCGACCTCGTCGAACTGATGGAGGCCTGTATCGATGGCGGCCTTGGCGAGGTGCGGACCCGTTGGGATGACCGGGCTGCGGTTTGTGTGGTCCTGAGCGCTCTCGGTTATCCCGGCGCTTACGAAAAGGGCAAGGTCATTCGCGGCCTGGAGAAGCTGGCGGGTTGGCGGGATGGCGTCGTGTTCCATGCGGGCACGGCGGAACGTCATGGTCAGGTGGTGACGACCGGTGGCCGTGTTCTGGGGGTTTCGGCTCTGGGGAAGAACCTCGAAGAAGCGGTAAAGGAGGCATACTGGGCCGTCGATCAGATTCAGTGGGACGGTATGCACTTCCGCCGGGATATCGGACATCGAGCCCTCCACCGTCAGAAGTAAGAGCGGTTGCGGATGCAAGGGCGTGCGGGCAACGAACGGAGGGAATTCCCGGATGAAATCGAGCGCGCGTGCCACGCGCTCTCAAGTGGCGGAGCGATCGTCTATCCGACCGAGACGCTCTACGGCCTCGGTGTCGATGCGACCAATCCCCGGGCGCTGCAACGACTCGTGGAGTTGAAGGTCCGCGACGCTGGGAAACCAATCAGTGTGCTGGTTGCCCACCGTGCCATGCTGGATACCATCGTGTGTGACATTTCGCCGATGGCGTCCAAACTGATGAGGAAGTTCTGGCCCGGTCCCCTGACTCTCGTCTTGCCGGCCCGCCTCGGTGTGTCCGAACTGCTCACCGCTGGCAGGGGCGGGATCGGCGTGCGCATTTCAAGCCATCCCGTGGCGCAAAGTCTTGTCGAACGCTTTGGCAGACCGATCACGGCGCCGAGCGCCAATCCGGCGGGCGCCACCCCACCACGTACGGTCGACACAGCGCGGAACTATTTTGGTCAACGTGTCGATCTCTACCTCGATGCCGGTATGTTGCGCGGCGAGCCGGCATCAACTGTGGTTGAAGTGAATGGCGACCCGCGTCTCATCCGGGAAGGGGCTGTTTCGTGG
>CAZEWD010000296.1:388-3850 GCA_964515725.1 uncultured Binatia bacterium (SeqCode) | reverse complement strand
GTGGATATCGACGGCGCGCACATCGGCACCCGGGTTCCGGCCAAAACTCAGAAGGGCGCTACGATTTACGGAACGGATGTAGGAACTCTGTGGATCATCTGCATTGATGACGGCTGTAGATGATTTTCCACTCGTTCCAAGCATTTCGAACAGCCGGCCTTTGGCCTGCAGGTAATCATCCATAATGGCATGGAAGTTCAGGTGATCCTGGGAAAGATTGGTGAACACTCCGATGTCGAATGCCACCGAACCAACACGTTGCAGCGCCAGGGCATGCGAAGACACCTCCATGGCCACCGAGTCGCACCCGACATCGAGTGCATGGCGCAGCAGACTTTGCAATTCGGGTGCTTCGGGAGTGGTTTGTGTGGCCGGAAAAGTCGGGCGCAGCGCCGTCCGGCAGCCTGTAACACGGCTTCAATGAAATAGGTTGTCGATGTCTTGCCGCTCGTTCCGGTGACGCCAATCACCGTAAGTGCGTGCGACGGATGGTCGTAGAAGGCATCCGCCATGGCTGCGATGGCTGCCCAGGCATCAACGACCTGAATGACCGTGATCCCGGGCGGTATGATTGCCTCGCTCTCGTGCTCGATGGCCAGGGCTGTGGCACCTCGTTTCAGGGCTTCCGGGATGAACTCGTGTCGATCGGCCCGCATTTCGCCACCCTCGGCCCGGTACCCCGGCAGGCAGACATAAACATCACCCGCTTGCACCCGGCGGGAATCCGCCACTACGGAGCGCACTGCCACATCCGTGCTGCCAGCGATCACGGTATGAGGGACGTTGGCAAGGAGTTCGGCCAGCGTCTTCATCGGATCTCCCGGGACTCTCCGTTTACCACTGCGGAGCTCCGACCGATGCTGGACCCAGGTACGACTCGTTCCTGTCCGGCCGTCGTTCTGCCGTGGCATTGCCGGCGGCAGACGGGAGAATCCCCTCTTTCGTGGCGCTAAAGGACTGCCGGTTGTACGCGGCGACCCGCTCAGTCTTCCAATGGCGTGGCACGCAGTTTTTCGGCGACGGCGGGGACGGCCTTCAGGAGCATATCCATACGTGCCAGCCTGGGACCACAGGCTGTGCTGAGCGCTTGTTCATACTCGGCCAGTGCCGTGTCGAGATCGCCCGATTTCTCAGCGATGATACCTTCGCGCTCATCAAGGCACTCGTTTACCTTCTCGGCCAGTTTCTCGAGATTTTCCTCTCCCTCCTCACCCAGTTTGCTGTGCAACGTTTCGTTCCATACGGCAAAGAAACCGAATGTGGCAGGGACCTGCCGGCGCAGCCCCGAGGTCAGCATATAGAGCTGGTTTGCCAGAACCTCGGGTGATGAAACACCCCGGCGGGTCACCAGAGCGTTCATCCGGACCATCTTATCACGCATACGTTGCAGGCCGAGTTCATCGGCCAGCAGACGCACCGCGTATTCAAATTCCTTCTGAGTCAACTGTGCCATGGCTGTGTTCCTGTCTCTATCGAAAGAGGAGAAAGTGGCGGTCTCATGCCCCTCGTCATGAATCGAGTCAAGGGACGTTCACACGGGATCCCTCCAACTCGGTGACGCGCAATTCCCGTTCCTCGCAATTTTCCAGACCATGGCGCACCAACGCCGGGATGTCGAGGGCCTGTTCCGCGTCGATTGCCTCGTTGATCGTCATGTGGGTCGCCGGTTGGCGTGGCACGAAAAGTTGGCAGCAATCCTGATCGGGCTGGATTGAAATATCGTATGTGCCCAGAGCCTCGGCCTGTGCACGAATTTCAGCTTTGTCCATGCCAATCAGAGGCCGCAGAATGGGCAGGGTCGCGGCGTCCTCCACCACCGTGAGGTTGGGCAACGTTTGTGAGGCCACCTGCCCGAGACTCTCCCCGGTAATCAGGGCATCGGCGCCGAATCGTTGCGCCAATGCTTCTGCGATACGCATCATCATCCGCCGGTACAGGACCACGCGCAGCGGGCGGCGCACCGCCAGGACGATTTGGCGCTGGATTTCACCAAACGCCACGAATGCGAGACGCGTATGAAGCTGGTGGCGCGTCAGGATGCGCGCCAATTCCTCGGCTTTATCCCGGCTGGTGCGATCCTGGTATGGGGCTCCGTGGAAATGGACGAGATCGACATGGCAGCCACGGCCCATCATCCGCCATGCCGCCACCGGTGAATCGATACCGCCCGAGAGGAGTGCGACGACCGAGCCGCTGCTGCCGACCGGAAGCCCCCCGGGGCCGCGCAGACGTTCCACGGAAACGAATGCTTCTCGCGGGAGCACCTCGACGTGCACGACAAGTTCGGGCCGGTTGAGATCGACACGGCATTGTAATTTCGCTTGCAACGCCGTGCCGATCTGGCGGCTGATCTCCATCGAATTCAGGGGGTAGCTCTTGTCAGCGCGTTTGGTACGGACCGCAAAGCTGGCTGGCGTCCGACCGTCGACCGCTTCGATGGCCGTCGCGATGATTTCCGGGACGCTACGCCGGCTGCGATGAGCAAGGCTGAAGTTGGCGATGCCAAAAATCCAGGGGAGTCGCCGGCGAATCTCCGGCCAGTCTGCGTGGGGTTTCAGGTGGATGATGATGCGTCCTGGTGCAGTACGGATGCGTTCCACACCCGTGCCCGACAACGTGCCTTCGATGTTGTGTATCAGTTGCCTGATGAACATCGGGCGGTTGCGACCCTTCAGCGCAATTTCATGGTAGTGGATGACGACTCGGTTCACCCTGCCGTCTTAGCGCCCCACAGACAGATTGTCTTTGCCACGACGATGTCCGCTTTTCCCCCACCGGCCATCAACCAGCCCTGCCGCGCTCCCGCGTGAACATCTCCTCAAAAAGGCCGAAATCGTCGCGGTAGACCTGGTTGAACGCCTGTTCGAGGGTCTGTGTGCGCAGGGCTCGAAGCAGATCGGGAATACTACGGGCATGATACCGTTCCACGAGCTGGCGAACGGCAAGATAGCTTTGCGCATAGGCCAGTTCCGCATCAGCAGAGCCAAACCGGGCAAATGGCTGTGCGAGTTGGGCGAACCGGAAATACGGACGTTCACCCACAATGGTTCTCGCCCAGCGAATCCGATCCCCGTCTGCTGTTTCCTCCGCCCACACGGCAAGCCCCTCGTTCAGCCACGCCGGACAGCGGTCCTGCGTCAGGCGGTGAATCAGCGCATGTGCCAGTTCATGGCGAATGACTCGCGCCAGTTGCATTCCACCGGTTGCGTCCAGACCGCGAACGGGCAGCTTGATACGGCCATCGAAGGCGCCACCTGCCCAATCAGGGGTCTGTGTGATTCCATGGAAATCCTGTTGTGTGTACAGGACGACTGCGATGCGATCCTCCGGATAGTCGTGGAACCTGGAGGTGACGGCATCATAGGCGTCCTCGAGTGTCTGGCGGACGATGTGGATGGCGCGAGGATCCTGTGTGTCGGCAAAACTGATCCGAAAGTGTGGTGTCGTGTGTTCGACAAAGTC
>CAZEWD010000296.1:0-378 GCA_964515725.1 uncultured Binatia bacterium (SeqCode) | reverse complement strand
GCATCCACCTCGCGACCAAGCTGTTCCATGCGACGTTTGAGATCCGGCGCTCCGAAGCCCGCCTCACGCGCACGGTACAGCATGTCGAGGGCATCGGCACGCCGATCCTGCTGTTGGTAGATCTCAGCCAGCGCCAACAGCACACGCGCATCCTTCGGTGCGATCGCATAGGCCCGATCGAGGTAAGATTGTGCGCCTGTCAGGTCGGACTGCTTGAGATGCGCGATGCCGAGGCCGTAGAGCGCTTCCACGTGCTCACCGTATTCGAGGGCCTGCTCCAGAGGTTCGACAGCCTCAGGCAGGTTGTTGTGATTGAGCGCTTCGACACCCCAGCTCACGAAGACAGCTTGCAGGTTGTGAGTGATCTGAGTGTCCTGT
>CAZEWD010000295.1:0-3884 GCA_964515725.1 uncultured Binatia bacterium (SeqCode) | reverse complement strand
GGCCGGCACTCCGAGCAGATTCAGACAACCCATATCCGGATAGTGTCCCCTAAGTATATGAAAACAAAAGGAATTTTTAAGCTTAGAAAAGTGGCTGTCCTTCGGGGCTCTCTGTGAAAACCCGGCGATACATCGAGCGGTCGGACGGTGCAGGAATTCAGCGCGGCGTACGAGTTCACTCGCAAAACCGGCTACCAGCACCAGAAGAAAAAACCACGATCAGGCCGGCACTCCGAGCAGATTCAGACAACCCATATCCGGATAGTGTCCCCTAAGTGTATGAAAACAAAAGGAATTTTTAAGTTTAGAAAAGTGGCTGTCCTTCGGGGCTGGTGCCGGGTTCGCCCTACACCAGCATACCCATGGGCGATGGAGTGAAACCGCCCGCGCCGACGATGCTGTTTGTGGTCGATTGGCTCAGTCCAAGCCAGCGATGGAGGATTTCCGCGTAGACCTGCCGGAAATCGATCTGCCACCGGACGTTCCCATTCGCGTCAGGCTGATCCAGCTCTGGATACGCTCCATAGATGCCACCCGCGAGGGATGCGGGACCGGTGCTCTGTGCCGCTGTCGGACCGATCACCAACATGTGCCCGGCCGTTCCATGGTCGGTGCCGCTCTCCGGCGTTTGAACGCCGTTTTCGTAAATGCGGCGGGAGAATTCGCTGAAGACCATGATCACCGTGTTCCGATGCAGGCCATGGTCGATGCAATCCTGCCAGAACGCTCCGAGCGCTTTATCCAACCGGTGCAGGAGCCGGCCGTGGTACTCCTGCGGGAAGTTTTCTGCGACTTTCTGGGACAGTGATTTCGTGCCGAGCGGCACGTGTTTGCCCTGGTTCGAATGTGTGTCGAAACCGCTGTGCGTAGCGCGGAAAATACGGCAGCCCAGAGGGACATCGCCAGGCTGTTTGCCTTTCATCAGAGCCAGGATCGTGCGGAGCTGGCGTGCCAGCGGGTAGCTCTGCGTGGTCCCCGCCAGGCCGAATGGGCCGCCACCGTTCGTGCCGTTCAGCAGGTTGCTGAGATTCACCGCGTAGCTTTCGTTTGCCGTGCGGTAGTCAGCCAGCTTGGAGACGGCGGCGAATCCGGCGTTACCGAGAACGGCCAGAAAACCGCTTTCACCTGAGGCCAGGCTGTAGAGATTCAAGAAATGGTCTTTGAAATCGGCTTTATCGGGAGAACTGAGTTGCGACAGTGTAGGGAAGCTCAGGGAGGACAGGCTGTTGAAGGCCAGCACGTTGGTCGCGCCGTAGAAAAGCGGTGCCAGTTCCGACATCGTATCGACGGCCGGAACCGCCTGGCTCTGGCCCACGCAGAGGTCGTCCATGGCGCGGCCGACCCAACCGCTTCCCGGACCCGAGAGCTGCGGGTCGGCCCTGTACCAGATGCGCTCCGACATGTCGTGGGAGAGGTTCGGCTTATCGTAATGTGCCCCGAGAACCACGGCGAGATTCCCCGAATCGTACAGATCTTTCAGCGCTGTCATGTGGGGATGCAGCGCCAACGCACCGTTGTGTAACGGATCATTGCCAATCTGTGTCGGACCAGCCTCGGAGGCAGCGATATTCAGCCATGGACGAACGGTTTCATACGTCGTCCGGTTCAGTCCCGTGCCATCGGAAACAGGAAACACCGTATTGAGCGCGTCATTTCCACCTTTCAGTTGCACGATGACGAAGTTGACGCCCGATTCGCACGCTTCGAGAGCGCTGGCTTCGCGAGCCCGCAACCAGACACCCGGAACGGATACTGCCGCGGCAGCCACCAGGCTCGATTTCAGGAAATTGCGTCGGTTCATGTCCATGCCAAATCTCCTCCGGCAGGCCTCAGTGCACGTGATAATGCGGCAGGTTGAGAATGAGATTGATCAGGCCACGCACCCTCTGATTTACGAAATCGGGGTTCCGCAGATCGATCGGATCGGCAGATCCGAGCCATGCGATCAACTCGGTGCGTGTGGCGGCGTCGATGTTCATCGGGCCGAGCAGTTTGAGGAAACGATCCACAACGGCACTCCGTGAGTTCTCCATCAGATTGAGGAAGCTCTGCGGGTCCATCCCCAGTTCGTTCCGCCCCGATTTGTCCTTCTGTGTCAGATCGCGCGCAAACTTGTAGCGGTTGAGCAGATTCTGCGTCGTGATCCACGCCTGGTTGCCACGCCAACTGAAGACGTCGGGTGGGTTGAAGAGTTCCTGACCCATCTCCCCGGTCTGGGTGGTGACCACGGCCGTGCGGGTTTGGCCGGTGAGCTTTCCCTTCAGGCCGCGCACCGCGCCCACCACGAACTCGATCGGACCTTTCACGGTACGGGTGCGGTCGGCGTAGAACTCTTCCCGCAGGAAGATTGCGCGCAGCAGCGCTTTCAAATCGTAATTGCTGCCGGCGAAAACATCGGCGAGGTCATCGATGAGGCCGAGATCGGCGCGAGATGTACCGGCGTCGACAACGGGGTCATACGCAAAGAACTTCCAGGCCTTACGGGCGATATAACGAGCTGCCGTTGGGCGGCCCTCCGTGTCGACATGATTGAAGATGGCGTCGATCAGGCGGCGATGTTCCCCCTCCGCCAGTGCTGCGTCGGATGAGTTGGCTGGTTCGTCATACCGGTTTGCCGGGTTCTGGTTTGGCGTTTCCGTGGGGTCGGGAACGAATAGCGCTTTGGCGCCTTTTTCATGCCGGCTCATGCTGAAGTACGAGTTGACGGTGTTTCTCTGGCCCTGGAGACGCCATCCCGTGAGCATTTGGGCCGCCTGCTCGACGTCTGCCTGAGAGTAGTTGCGGCGCCCCGCAAAGTCGTAGACGCCGAGGGTGAAGAGCTCCTGGAGTTCTCGCGCGTAGTTCTCGTTGGGGGCCCCGGTCCGGTTGGACTGCCCGTCGAGCCACCACAGCATGGCCGGATCGATGTTGATCCGTTTGACCAGTTCGCGGAAATCGCCGCCAGTGAATTCCCGGAACAGGGCGTTCTGGATCGCCATGTAGACCGACTGAGTCACCTTGCTGCGTGCCGTGGCGAAGTGAGTGTGCAGGAACAACACGATCTTCTCACGCACCGGATTGGAACTCTTCACCATTCTCTGCAGCCACCAGACGCGTAGCTTGTCCCATTGCTTGCTGTCGCTGTTGCGCTGGCCGGGTCCGGTTGCCCGGGATGTGCGGAAGGCGAGCAGCTTGTCCACGGCCGCTTCTGGCGTCTTGTTGGCCAGGCTGCGCACCTGGATCGCTTCTCCGGTCGACTTGCGGTAAGCGCCGTTGTGCCCGAATCCGGCCCTCCGGAGGAGGTGCCCGGCGGTTTCGTAGGTCCAGGCCGATGGGCTGATGTCTGCCATTCTGTCTTCGCTCCTCGTCATCGGCCGAAGGCTCGTAACCTTTCGGCCGGATTGCTCGTTGGAAAGCGAATTACGGGCCAGATGTCAGTTTGCCGACTTTGAATACCCGAACTTCGCGTTGAAGGACCAGCGAGGTCGTTTCGCGGTGCCAGAGTGACACGGGAATGGAGGATGTTGACGGTTGTGACGCCAAACAGACACGCTCTGGAGTGTCCCGGGGACGGAAATTCCCAACCCCTGTGTACGGCCGGGCTGTACCACACCGCCCCCCTTACTGGTACAGACTGGGCAGATAGGTGACACTTCAGACCGGGCACATGGGTAACACCGAAAGGCGCCAGGAACGGAGCGCTACTGAAGGTGAAGTCCTCTGTGAAAACCCGGCGATCCAGCGAGCGGTTGGATGGTGCAGGAATTCAGCGTGGCGTACGAGTTCACTCGCACAACCGGCTACCAGTACCAGAAGGAAAAACCACGATCAGACCGGCACTCCGAGCAGATTCAGACAACCCATATCCGGATAGTGCCCTGTAAACACCTGAAAACAAAAGCAAT
>CAZEWD010000294.1:0-3912 GCA_964515725.1 uncultured Binatia bacterium (SeqCode) | reverse complement strand
GGCCATGGGGATTCTCTCCGTGTCGAGATGTTGAATTGGACTTCAGATAACAGACTTAGGGTCTTGATGGCCGCCTGATTTCCAGATGCGGCTTGCCGGCCAAGTCAGGAGGCGGGCAACCCGATGCGCGACCTCCGCGCGTCTGTTGGCAGATCAGGCACCAGACTTTGCGGTTGCCGTACCGGTGATATGACATTCGCCGTCGAGCAGGCCACCTGCCTTCACGACGAGTTTTTTGCTGCGGACGGAACCGATGACTTTGCCCGTCTCCGAGATCTCGACCTTTTCGTCGACATGCACATCACCCCGCACCACACCCAGGACCAGGAGCTGTTGCGCCCGCACGGCACCGTCGACGAGACCTTCCTCGCCAATCACCAGAAGATCGGTTGCTTTGACCTCACCGTTCAGAATTCCGTCGATGCGCGTGGGCGCATTGAAACTGAGCTTTCCGGTGACGGTGGTTTCTCGCCCGAGGGACTGCCGTACTGCGGGATGTGTGGCGGGTGGAGCCTCCGGCGGTGGCGGCGCCGGCGCGGCAGGCGCCGGTGCAGGTGGCGATTCATTGACGTCGAGCTTTTCCGTGGGCTGCATCTTTGGCTTCCAAAAAGCCACATCCTCCTCCTGCATGGTGACAGCCTCCTCTATCCGGTTGTGCGGGAAGTGTCGACCGCAGAGATGGGGAAACAGGAAAAGCAGGTATCCAAACGATGGGTATTGTTTCCTGTATCAGAGTTCCCCATGCTGGGGCCATAATCGTCGGGGTGTGCTTCAATCCATCCCTCAATGAAAAGGAGCAGATAATGCGTGACCTTCCTCTGTACTTCTCCCTGTTTGCGGCGGCGTTGGCCATGCTGGCATCGGCTTCCAAATGGGAGATCGCCCCGGAGCTCACCAGCGCTCAGTTTGCCATACGGCACATGATGGTTTCGACGGTGCGCGGTACGATCGGCCCGGTGACGGGGCATTTGATCCTGAACGAAGCCGATCCGACCAAATCGACCGTCGAGGCCAGCATCGCAGTATCAGGAATCGACACCCGGGAGGCGAAGCGCGACACGCACCTGAAGTCGCCCGATTTCTTCGATGTGGAGAAACATCCGAAGATGACATTCAGATCGAAGTCGGTAACGAAATCCGGGGATACGCAATATAAGGTGGTGGGTGATCTCACGATCCGTGGCGTTACACGCGAAGTGACACTCGAGGTGGAAGGCAACCCGAAACCCATCAAGGATCCGTTCGGCAATCTCCGTATCGGTGGTGAGGCGACGACCACGCTGAGCCGCAAGGCCTTCGGCATCGAATGGAGTCAGGTACTGGATACCGGTGGTTTCGTGGTAGGCGACGAAGTGAACGTCATCATCGACATTGAATTGATCCGCAAACCCGATAAGTCCTGATGCGATCGGGACGGGTGGTTTTCCAATCGTAATCTTGTGAGGATGCGCCCATGCCGCACCGGCGCATCCTCACTTTCCCGGAATATGCGGCGTTGCGCCATCCGACGCCGTATCTCGTCGATATCCGGTGTGGTTCCCGGCGTCTGGCCTTGTTGGGTGGCCGGCACAGCTCCGATCCGTCGGATCCGATGTTCGATCTGATCGATGCGACCTTCGGAGACGTGGCGCCGGGACTGGCGATGCATGAAGGAACCCCTCCAGCGATCGAACGTGACCGTGAAGTCGCCATCCGCCGGCACGGAGAGGCGGGTCTGATCCGGCACCTTGCCGCTCTGGCCGGCATCCCCACCTGCAGCATGGATATCCCTCTGGCAGAGGAAGCCAGAATCCTGCGACGTACTCTCGGAGCGCAGACTGCATTGGTGTTCCTCGTCGTACGCCAGCTTGCCTCTTTCAATCGGAAGACGGCACGCATGGATTTCGATGGCTACTTCACCGATTTCTTCCTCACGATCGGTCCTCCTCTCGAGCTGTCTCCCATCAGTTGGGAGTTGATCGAACGGGAGCACGAACGCGTGCTCGGCCGGCCTCTATTCCGGCGTGAGGTCAGCGCCGCGGAGACCGATCCGTTGCGCAACGAACTACCGACACAACGGATTGCTCGTTTTTCGAACCGCCTGCGGGACATTCATATGTTGAAAGTCCTCCTTCGTGCCGTGCAACGGACAGATCGTGTTTTTGCCACTGTCGGTGTCTCCCATGCAGTAATGCTCGAACCGGCGCTTCGCGAGGCGCTCGAGAAAGATGGGTGCGGCAGCTCCACGAAGTGACCTCCGGCAAAAGGCCTGCGGACCTACAGTGTGGTCCATGCCAGACACCGGGCGAACGAGGGCGCCACATATTTCTTCCTGCCTTCACAAGGACGATGCGGGATTCCGAAAACCAGGCATCCAGCCAACCGTTCCAGAATCGAATGAAACAGCCGGCTGTCGCTCGGGTGTGCAACACCCCGTCAACGGAATTTCGGTTGATCGCCCTTCGGAGTCTCGGCCGTCTCGCAGGGGAAAACATGGCAGGCGACGGAATGGCTTGCCGTGCCGAGGAGTTCGGGGACCTCAACCCGGCAGCGATCCACGGCGTACGGGCAGCGCGGATGAAAGGCACAGCCCGATGGTGGATCGATTGGACTGGGCACGTCTCCCGGCAGCGCAATACGGGTCCGTTGTACGCCCGGTTCTGGATTGGGCACAGCCGAGAGGAGAGCCCGTGTATACGGATGGTGCGGATTACGGTAGAGATCGACACTGTCGGCCAGCTCCACGATCTTGCCCAGATACATGATCGCGACGCGATGGCTGATGTGTTCGACGACACGCAAGTCGTGTGCAATGAACAGATACGTCAGCCCGAGTTCTTCCTGCAGATCCTGCAGCAGGTTGACGATCTGTGCCTGGATCGATACGTCGAGCGCAGATACCGGTTCGTCCGCCACGATGAGTTTCGGCTCCACGGCCAGGGCGCGCGCGATGCCGATGCGCTGGCGTTGTCCGCCGCTGAATTCGTGCGGATAGCGATCATAGGCATCCGGGCGCAGTCCGACACGTTCGAGTAGACTCATCACGCGTTTGCGTTTCTCCACACCGCGCGCCAGATGATGAATTTCGAGTCCCTCTCCGATGATGGCGCCCACACGCATGCGGGGATTCAGAGATCCGTAGGGATCTTGGAAAATCACCTGCATGTCGCGTCGTTTGCGACGCAGTTCGCGTCCCCGCAACTGCAGCAGATCCTGTCCCGCGAATCGGATCGAGCCGCTCGTCGGTTCGATCAGCCGCAGAAGCAATCGGCCCAACGTCGATTTGCCACAGCCCGATTCACCGACGACGCCCAGAGTCTCGCCCTGAATGATGTCGAGCGAGATGCCATCGACGGCGCGGACGAATTTCTTCCTGGCGAACAGACCCCCACCGACTGGGAAATGCTTCACCAGATTGCGGGCTTCGACAAGTACCGTCACACCGTTGCCTCTTCCCCGGGCGTTGCTCCGCCCTCGCGCCACCCCGGTTCACCGGACCGCAAACACGCGACCAGATGTTTCCCCCCGCGATCTTCCAGTGCCGGATCGATCCGGGCACAGGCCTCGATCGCCACTTCACATCGGTCACGAAAGTGGCACCCGCTTGGCAACTTCAGAAGATCGGGTACGAGTCCGGGAATCGCCAGAAGACGTCGCCGGCGGGTCACACCCACCCGGGGAATCGATCGCAGCAGGCCACGTGTGTAGGGGTGCATCGGGTAACGGAAGATTTCTTCCACACAGGCATGTTCCACGATCCGGCCGGCGTACATCACGGCGACGTCGTCGGCACGTTCGGCGACCACACCAAGGTCATGCGTGACCAGAATCACCGCCATACCCAGCCGGTTCTGCAGATTTCCGAGAAGATCGAGGATCTGGGCCTGGATGGTGACATCGAGTGCTGTCGTCGGTTCGTCTGCAATCAACAGG
>CAZEWD010000293.1:0-3928 GCA_964515725.1 uncultured Binatia bacterium (SeqCode) | reverse complement strand
CGATCCAGGTGCAGGAAGTCATCTCCTTCTACCCGATGTTCAAGGACTATCCCGTCGGGAAAAAGCATGTTCAGGTTTGCACGAACATCGCCTGTGCCCTGCGGGGTGCGCGCAAGCTGATGCGTCAGGCAGAGGAAACACTCGGCATCCTCCCTGGTGAGGTGACATCCGACGGGGAGTATTCGATTGCTGAGGTCGAGTGCCTCGGATCGTGTGGCACCGCTCCGATCATCCAGGTCAACAACGAACCCTTCATTGAATGCGCTACGGGCGATGATATGGCGGCGGTCCTGTCGGGTAAGCGGGTCGATCGGCCAGCGCCGCAGATTGCCGTCATTCCTGATGGAGTCGAGGGATACCTCCTACCACCGAACGGCGTCAGCCGCGCGGAGATCGACGACTATATTGCGCTTGGTGGCTATGAGCAGGCCAGGCGTTGCTGGTCGGGTCTGGAGCCTGAAGCGATCGCCGAGATCGTCAAGAACTCCGGGCTACGCGGCCGCGGCGGCGCCGGTTTCGCCACCGGTGTCAAATGGGGCTTCATGCCCAAAGACTCTCCCAAGCCCAGTTACCTCGCCATCAACGGCGATGAGAGCGAACCTGGCACTTTCAAAGATCGCCAGATCATCGAACGCAATCCACATCAGTTCATCGAGGGTGCCCTCATCGCCGGACGTGCTTGCCGTGCCGTGGCGGCCTACCTTTACTTGCGCGGCGAATACACCACGCCGTACCGGATTTTGATGGAGGCGATCAAACAGGCCTACGATCGCGGCTTTCTCGGAGACAACGTGTTTGGCTCTGGCAAGTCGTTCCATCTGTATGTCCAGCGCGGCGCAGGCGCCTACATCTGTGGTGAAGAGACGGGCATGATCGAATCGATGGAGGGGAAGAAAGGGCAACCACGCAAGCGCCCGCCCTTTCCGGCCGGCTGGGGACTGTGGGGTTGCCCGACTACCGTGAACAACGTCGAAACGATTTCGCACGTACCGGTCATTCTGCGGAACGGCCCAGACTGGTTCAGAAAATTCGGTACGGAGAAAAGCACGGGAAATACCCTCTTTGGCGTCAGTGGTCATGTCAACCGGCCTGGAGTCTACGAATTGCCCCTCGGAACACCGATGCGGGAGATCATCGAGAAACATGCCGGCGGTGTGATCGGGGGGAGGAACATCAAGGCGATCATTCCCGGCGGTGTGTCGATGCCGGTGCTGACGCCGGAAAAAATCGATACACCCATGGACCACGACTCCCTGAGCAAGGCGGGAACCCTGCTGGGCACAGGCGGCATTGTGGTAATGGATGACACCTCGTGTCCCGTGCGTGCCGCCATCGTGATCGCACGCTTCTTTCGGCACGAGTCCTGCGGCCAGTGTACGCAATGCCGCGAGGGCACAGCGTTTCTCTATAAACTGTTGAAGCGTATCGAGCGTGGTGAGGGCAGTCTGAAGGATCTCGACACGATCGAGAGCGTCTGTGGCTTCATGGAAGGGCAGACGATTTGTGCGCTGTCCGATGCCGCGGCCTGGGCGGCCGGAAACTTTGCACGTCGCTTCAGAGCCGATTTCGAAAGACACATCCATGAGAAGGGATGTCCGTTCCCGGACAGCTTCGAGACCTGAGACGGTATGGGGAGTGCGAGACGGAATGGAATCTACCGAGATCCTTGAAGAGTGGCTCTCATGTCCAGCCAACTGATCCTCGGACCCACGTCCCATTACTTCTACTCCCAACGGCTCAAGCTGCACTATGTCGATTGGGGAAACCCGGAAAAACCCCCGCTCCTATTGCTTCATGGAGGTCGTGACCATGCTCGGACCTGGGACTGGACCGCCCATGAGTTGCGCGAACAGTACCACATCATCGCTCCAGACCTGCGTGGGCACGGGGACTCACAATGGTCGATCGGCGGCTCGTACTCGATGGTCGACTACACACTCGATGTAGCACAACTGTTGGATGCGCAAGGCGTCTTTCCGATCACGATCATTGCCCATTCTCTGGGCGGCGCCATTGCACTTCAGTATACGGGCACATTCCCGGATCGTGTGAAGAAAGTGGTGGCGATCGAAGGGCTCGGACCTCCGCCTGGCATGGTGAAGGAAAGGTCGCCACAGGCACGCATGCAGGAATGGATCATGGAGATGCAGGCCTTGTCCCGGCGTCACCCCCATCGGTACGCGGCGCTCGAGGAAGCGATTGCACGGATGCGTGACGCCAATCCGCGTCTCACCGTGGAGCAGGCCCGGCATCTGACGATCCACGGTTCGTACCGTGACGAGGACGGCACCTATCTCTGGAAATTCGACAATTACGTTCGTGCCGCATCGCCCTACCTCTTCAATATCCAGGAAGCCCGCCAACTCTGGGGTCAGATCACCTGCCCGACCCTGCTGGTCCGGGGCACCGAATCCTGGGCCTCCGATCCGAGTCGTGATGGACGCGCCAGTGCTTTTCAAAATGCCAGAGTCGTCAACATAGAGGGTGCCGGTCACTGGGTGCATCACGATCAGTTGGAGAAATTCCTGGAAGTCGTCAGAGACTTTCTGCAGGAGTGAGACCGCGGGATACCGGCGACCGCGCGTGCGGTTGCGGAGTTGGGCAAGGTTATTTTCCTGATTCAGGATCCGTCGTTTGGCGTTGCGGTGCCTGAGTTCGGGTGGAATTCTCCACAGAACGTATCGGGTCGGGCTCTACGATCTCATCGACCGTCATTTCGGACCGCCCCTGGAAATGCTCGAGACGGATCGGGCATTCGGGTGTGTCACAACGGGCACAGTACAGGCGCCGGCACGGATCCGTATGAAATACGATCTCTCCAAGAATGGCGCTCGCTTCGATCACCCCGCGCTCGAAGTCGTTCGCGACGTCGTGCGCCCTCTCTACCGTCCAGAATTCCGGCACCACCAGGTGAGCATCGATATGGGTGTATCGCCCTGAACGAATGGCGCGCAGATTATGCACCCGGATGATTCCGGGGCCTACCTTGGCGTTCATGGCGGCCACGAGTTTGGTGAGGAGAGTCGAATCCTCTTCATCGAGCAGACCTCCTGCTGCGTAGCGGACGAGGCGGATTCCTGTGAATGCCAGGTTGATACCGACAAACACGGCGACCAGCGGATCGATCCAGGCAAGTCCCGTGATACGCACCAGAAAGAGCCCCAGGACCACGCCGGCACTCGTCCAGAAATCGGAGATGACGTGTTTGCCGTCGGCGATCAGCGTCAAAGAGTCATGATGGGAGCCGACGCGGACGAGGAATAGCCCCAGCAGAAGGTTGATCACACCTGCTCCCGCCGTGATGGCGAGCCCCAGATCGATTTGCCGCAACTGAACATCACGGATCAAACTGTCGATGGACCCGTAAACGATCATGACGGCTGCGAAGGTAATCAGTCCGCCCTCGAAGGCGCCGGAGAAGAACTCGATCTTGCCGTGCCCGTAAGGATGATTGCGGTCAGCGGGCCGGCCCGCGAAGAGCAGGCCGCCGATGGCGAAGATGGCGGCAACGACATTGACGATACTCTCCATCGCGTCGGTGAATCCGGCCACCGATCCCGTGAGTTCGAATGCGAGAAACTTGGCACCGAGCAGGAGACTGCCGATCACGAGGGAGAGCGTTCCAGCACGCAGCCTTGCGCGTAATTCCGCCCGCTCTTGTGCCGAAAGTTGTTGAGTCGAACTTGAGAACAGAGCCATCATCCCAATGCTAACAGGTCACTGAACACGAGCGAGTCCTTAACCGATGGTAGTCGGATGCTCAGCGGATCCAGCGCCGGTCCGGCTTTGCAGTATCCTCTTTGAGTACCCGTTGGGCATCGTTCATCGCAGCTCGATAAATACCCTGCGCCATCAGAGATGGTTCCTCGAGCAGGCGTCGCGCATAGACGTCCCGCTTCAGTTCCTGTGCCGCAGTGTGGTTGGCATC
>CAZEWD010000292.1:0-3932 GCA_964515725.1 uncultured Binatia bacterium (SeqCode) | reverse complement strand
GGTGGCACGACCGAGGTGACTTCCTTGTCCCTGAACGATGTCGTGCACTGCGAGTCGTTGCGTATGGCCGGCAACGCGATGGACCAGGCGGTGCAGGCGTTTTTTCGCATCCGCTACAATTTCTCGATCGGCGAGAACACGGCGGAACAGATCAAGATCCGGCATGGTGCCGTCCACGCGAAGAGCAAGGAGGACGGCACATTCGAGGTCAAGGGGCTGAATCAGCGAAATGGTAAGCCGGAACGACTGAAGCTGCAGGTGTCCGAAGTGCAGGAAGCCCTCGAGCCGGTGGCACGCCAGATTACCGATGCCGTGCGACGTTGCGTGGAGCGGTTGTCACCGGAACTCGCTGCCGACGTATATTCCGACGGCGCTGTGATGGTGGGCGGCGGCGCGCTGCTTCCGGGATGGGCACAGCGACTGCGGGAGGCGATGGATCTGAAAGTTCGGATCAGCGACGAGCCTCTCTTTTGTGTCATGCGGGGGTTGGCCGAGATCATCAATCATCGTGAACGCTACGAGGATCTGATCGCGAATTCACAGGTGCGGCCGTCGCTGAAGGAGGACTGGCGTTGACCCCTGCCGCACAGTGAGGAAACGGCAACGGTGATTCCAAAACGCCTACCGCTGCACCGCCGATCCATCGTGCGATGGCTCGGTGTGATCGTGTTTCTCGTTGCGGTTCTCACCCCTGCCGGCGAGGCACTTGCCCGCCGCCATCCACGCAGTCAGTTCAGGGGTGAACCGAAAATCGCGAGCGGCAGGGTGATTGCCGTGAGCGATGGCGATACCTTCGTGCTGCGCAGTCCAGACGGGGAGAATCTTCGGGTACGTGTCGCCGAGATCGACTGCCCGGAACTGCACCAGGAGTTTGGCCAGAAGGCGCGCTCCTACACGGCGTCATTGGTGCTGGAACGGCGCGTGTCGATTCGTCCGATCGATCGCGATCGGTACGATCGAATCGTTGCCCGGGTCCGCCTGCCAGATGGCCGCGATCTTTCCGAGGCCCTGGTGAAGGCGGGATTGGCCTGGTGGTATCGCGCCCACTCGAAAGACGAAACTCTACACAGGCTCGAGGAGGAAGCGCGCGCCGCAAAACGCGGGCTTTGGTCTGACCACGACCCTGTGCCACCGTGGATTTACCGGCGCACGAGGCCCCTGTTCGATGGCGTCCCACCCGGTCGCGACTGAATCTCGGAACAGTGCGGCACGCCGTGTACATTCCGGTGGGGGAGTGGCACGCGGCAGCCTGATGATCCTGTGGTGCGCGGCCTACGGCGGGACGGGATAAAGATGGCAGAACTACTCCACGGTTCCGAGACAAACGAGGTGCGGACGGAGAGAGGTGATGGGTCGAGCAGGATGGAGACGAGATGGACCCGTTGGACCCGGCGCTGTCTCACCATTCCGGGGTTTGTACTCGGGTTTCTTGTCGTCGTGGGTCTCGCACCGTGCTGGCTGAGTCTGGCGGTGCTGGTGGACCTGTTTCGCGGTCGCCGTTGGATCCTGGTGCGCTGTTACGCGTTTGTCTTCTGGTATCTGGCGTGTGAAGTGGGCGGCATCGCCCTCAGTTTTCTCGTCTGGTTGCGCTGTGTCCTGACGCGGCAACCGAGGCCGCCATACCTCGCCACGAATTTTCGCCTGCAGTGTCTCTGGGCACGCCTGCTTCTTGCCGGTGCGACACGTATTTTCGGGCTGCGTTTCGAGGTGGATGCACCGGAAGGGGTTGGACACGGTCCGCTGATTTTGTTCATCCGCCACACGAGTATCGGCGATACGCTGCTACCCGCCGTTTATTTATCCGCATCCTATGGCCTGGTGTTGCGCTACGTCCTGAAACGGGAGCTTCTGTGGGATCCGTGTCTCGACATCGTGGGCAATCGCCTGCGCAATCATTTCGCGCGTCGCGGTTCGGGTGATAGCCAGCGCGAGGTTGCTGCGATCGAGGGTTTGCTCGAAGGACTCGGGCCGAACGATGGAGTGCTCATCTATCCGGAGGGCACGAGGTTCACTCCCGAAAAGCAGAAAGCGGCTATGGAACGTCTGACGGCGCGGGTAAGCCCGAACGTACTGGCGATTGCCGCTGGGTTCGAGCACGTTCTACCGCCACGCCTTGGCGGCCCGATGGCTCTGTTGGCCGGCAATCGGGGCGCGGATGTCGTGTTTTGCGCGCACCGCGGATTTGAAGGAGTCGCCACGTTCCGCGATCTTCTGGGCGGCCGTCTGGTGCATGCCACGGTATGCGTACGGTTTTGGCGTGTGCCGTATGGCGAGATTCCGCAGGGACGGGGCGCGCAAATGGAGTGGCTGTTCACTCAATGGCGCAGGATGGATGATTGGGTCGGGCGCAATCGTTCGGGAGCAGCGGTCGCGGGGTAAAGATAGAGGTTCCCGCAGCGGTACGGGCATCGTGCCGTTTTGGCTCGGGCTCATCTTTTTTCCACGTCGTTTGTTCGCCGAATTACAACTTGCCATGGCTGCGGACTCCACGGTATGGCGGATCGTGTAAACCTGATGAACGAAGCGCGTGAAAAATTCCTTACGCTGTCCGGTGTGCCAGACGAGCGGATCAACGTGGCCGAGGCCGCACTCTGGATTGCGCAGGAGGAGTATCCCGGACTGGATGTGGTATCCTATCTCCGGCACCTCGATTTCCTGGCCTCGGAGGTGCGCTGCGAGATCCGGGCGGACATGTCGCCAGCCGAACAGGTCTCGCGACTCAACCACTTTCTTTTTGCCGAGTGCGGTTTCACGGGGAATCACACCGAGTACTATGACCCGCGAAACAGCTTTCTCAACGAGGTGATGGATCGCCGTCTGGGAATCCCTCTGACGCTGAGTCTGGTCTATTGCGAAGTGGCACAACGAATCGGTGTTCCCGTACGGGGAATCGGCTTTCCCGGACATTTCCTGTGCAAGTACGTCGGCGCACAGGAGATCATCATCGACCCATTCTTTCATGTGATCGTCGGCCGGGATGAATGCATGTCTCGATTGCGCGATTTCTTCGGCCCCACTGCAACGCTCGATCGCCGGTGGTTGGAACCGGCAACGGCGCGTGAAGTACTGGTCCGGATGTTGAGCAACCTGAAACAGATCTACGTCGAGCGCAACGACAGCGAACGCGCCCTGGGTTGTACCGACCGGATTCTTCTGTTGACACCGGACGCACCACGCGAATTGCGCGACCGCGGTCTGCTCTACCAGCGTCTCGAATGCTTCGCGGCTGCGCTGCACGATCTCGAGCGATACCTGCGGCTGGCGCCGCACGACGAAACTGCCGATCTGGTACGCGAGATCTTGCCTGACCTGCAGCGGCGGGCCGCGCCGGTTCAGTGACCGTCGGGCCTCTGCTACTCCGTCGCGGGAGCAGCGGCAGGCTCCCTCCGGTGGAGGTGGTTACCGTTCATTTCGGAGATGTTTTCCGTCAATTGCTCGAGGCGGCGGCGCAGGGTGTCACGGTCTTCCGCACGAACTGTGATATGGCCCAACTTGCGTGCCGGACGTGCTGATTTGCCGTAGAGGTGGAGATGTGCGCCGGGAACGGCCAGCGCCTCGGCGCGATCGGGGATATTGCCAATCAGATTCACCATGGCGCTGTATCCAACGGGTGCGGTGGAGCCGAGCGGCAGGTCGAGGATGGCACGGAGATGATTCTCGAACTGCGAGGTTTCTGCGCCTTCGATCGTCCAGTGCCCGGAGTTGTGCACGCGGGGCGCCATTTCGTTGGCGAGGAGTTGCCCCTGGCATTCGAAGAATTCGATGGCAAGAACCCCGACATAGTCGATCTTTTCGAGCACGAGCTTCGCATACGTCTCGGCGCGTTGCTGAATCTCCGTTCCGGCATGCGGGCTGGGAGCGATAGAGAGACGCAGGATGCCTCCCTCGTGGCGGTTTTCCACCAATGGATAGAAGGCCGTGGCGCCACTTCG
>CAZEWD010000291.1:0-3932 GCA_964515725.1 uncultured Binatia bacterium (SeqCode) | reverse complement strand
GGAGTCGGCGGTCGGAGGTCGGAGGAAAGGCTGCACCGGCGTTCGGCAAACTTCCGGTACTTATGGTCACTGCCTGCTGACTCCCCATTTCGATCGCTTGGTAACGAAGGGCACGACGTTCACCCGTGCCTGCGCGTTGCCGGGATCAGATTGACGTTGACCAGATCTCCTCTGGTTCTGGCGATGCTGCGCCAACGATTCCGATTAACGCCAAAGTGCAAGTTGACTTTCGAAATAGGCGATAATACTAAGGTGCACTATGCGATACCGATGGATGAAACGACACCTCGGATCGAAACTGCAGAAGCCTTTCGTGCACATACTCTTCGGAGCCAGGCAAACGGGCAAGACAACCCTGTTGCACGAACTGGAGCCCAATCCGTCCCTCTACCTGAATCTGGCAGATCCGCTTGAGCGCAGCCGTCTGCTTCAGGATCCGGGCACGTTTGATCGGGCGTGCCGGGCGCTTCCCAAGCGAAGGGAGCCGCATGTCGTGCTCGTGGATGAAGCCCAGACGGCGCCTCAGGTGTTCGACAGTGTGCAAACGCTCTACGACACTGACAAGTTGCGGTGGAGATTCATCCTCTCCGGCAGCTCGGCCCGCAAGCTCCGCCTGACGGGAGCCAACCTTCTGCCTGGTCGCAGTCTGCAGCATCGATTGTTTCCTTTGATATTCGCGGAAAGGCCGCCGATCGACGCCTCTCCGAAAAATGTGTCCACACCGCTTCCGTTTGCTCGGGACAAGGGCGCGACCGATCTGTTTCCTCCCGCGGACTTGTCCGAACGCCTCGCGTTTGGTGACCTGCCTGGCATTGTGCTTCTGCCGGCGGAAGACCGTGCGGATGTCCTGCGCAGTTATGCCATCGCCCATCTCGAGGAAGAGATTCGTCGCGAGGCGCTGGTGAAGGACTGGGGAGCGTTTCTACGTTTCCTTCAATTCGCCGCGGCAGAGTCCGGCCAGGCCGTCAATTTCGCTAAAATTTCCAAGGAGATCGGCCTGACCGCCGTCACGGTCCGGTCCCACTATCAACTGTTGGAGGACATGTTCATCGGATTTTTCGTGCCAGGCTATTCCCGCAGCGTGCGAAAGAATCTCACCTCCACACCTCGCTTTTTTTTCTTCGACCTCGGCATTCGCCATGCCGCCGCCGGCGTAACACCCGGACCGGACGTCGCTCTCGCCGACCCTGGTCGCTATTTCGAGCAATGGGTCGGCATCGAGCTCTGGAAGCGTCTTGGCTACCTGGGTCAGGGTCGCCTTCACCACTACCGCACGAAGGACGGGGCTGAAGTCGACTTCATCCTCGAGAAAGACAACCGGGTCACGCCTATCGAGGTGAAATGGACCGAGCATCCCGATCGCTCCGATGCCCGCCACGTGATCGCCTTTCTTGATGAGCAAGAGCAGTCGACCGAGTATGGCTACGTCGTTTGCCGGATCCCGCGCCCCGAACTGATCCACGAACGTGTGCTCGCCATCCCCTGGTACTGCCTGTGATGTTCACCCTGCCAGCGTCGTAACTCTCCGGTCGGCTGAGATCCGCTTGAGCGGGCTGGGCCGATCAGGCTGTCTGGGGGGCGGTGCGGGTCTGGCCGGCGCCGCCGAGTTTCTGCGACATGGCGGTGCTGATTTCACGCAGCCGGGAGAGGACGTAACCGATCTGGACATCCGTGCTGCGCGAAATGGGCGCGCTGAATCCGATCGCCAGGATCGCCTGGCCGTTGGCGTCGAAGACCGGCGTCGCAACCGCGGCGATGCCACTGCTGGAGACATTGCTGGTGATGGCGTAACCGTCACGCGCCACCTGGTCCAGCAACTGGGTCATCTCCTGCGCATTGACGGGCGAATTGGGGGCAAACTTGGCAAGATCATCCTTCTCCGCATAGCGCAGTTGCACCGCGCGGGGCTGAAACGCCAGGAGCACCCGCCCCGTGGCAAACACAATGGGATGTTCGACTATGCCGTGATCATGGGTGACGGAAAGGGGATGATCCGCCTGGATCCAATCCACCACGAAGGCGTGACCGTTCCGCCACGTGAGAACGACCACGGTCTCGGCGAACTCCTTGGCAATCGCCTCCATGTAAGGACGGCAAAAATCCCGCATGCTGTTCAGGGGATCCGCCGCCGACCCAATGATGACCGCAGCCAATCCGAGGCGGTACTGTTTGGTTTCGCGGCTGGTCTCCACAAAGTTTCGCGCCAGCAGAGTTCTCAGGAGATTGTGGGTTGTGGGTGGCGAAAGCCCAACCGTGCGCGCGAGTTCCCGTACGCCCATCCACCCCCCATTCGCATCGAGCGCCTGCAGAATTCGCAGCGCCTTGTCGACCGATTGAATCAGACCCATTTCCTATGGATGTTCAATAATGCTGAATAAACAACCCAATTTTTGATCAATTTTACTCTTGCTCAAACAACACCGTTCAGAATATCGTACATTCGTTCAACAATAAGGAACAGGCGAGTATCCTCTGATACGTCGCCTGCATTCCCTTCCCCCCACCATCCAACACCCCCATGAAGACGCATCTTCAATTCCTCCGTGGGCAGGCTCGACTCCTATGCGGTCGACTGGCGCCCGTTTGTTTCCTGATGGCCCTTGTTGCGGGCACGCATTCCGTATCCGGCCAAGCGACGGCTGGCTCGGTCACACCGGGAAAATCTGAACCGGAAACGGATTCCACCACCGTCGTGCTCAATCCCTTTTCAGTGTCGACCAATCGTGACACGGGGTATGCGGCCGGCGACTCGCTTGCCGCAAGTCGTTTCAATACTCGGTTGATGGATTCTTCGGCGACCATCTCCGTCTTCACCGAGGAGTTCCTGAGGGACCTGGGCGCAAACACACTGGCTGAGGTCCTCGAGTACGGAGTCAATTCGAACATCGACTACGACCAGAACCGGCCTGATCCGACGATGTTCTACCTCGATGCCGGCCTCCAAGGCACCCGCATCAACAATCGCGGCCTGGTGGGTTCGAGTCTGACCGACTTCTTCCGGTCCAAGCTGCCGGTCGATTCCTACAACACCGGGCGTTTCGATTTCGCTTCGGGCCCCAACAGCGTGCTCTTCGGCGTCGCGAATTCCGCGGGCTCGATCAACACCTCGACCCTGCAGGCCGAATTGCGCAGGAATCGCTATCGCTTCCAGACCCACGCCGGGCGGTATGAGGACTACCGCGCGTCGACGGACATGAACGTGGTCGTGGTGCCGGAACGCGTCGCCGTCCGGGTGATGGGCATGCATGCCCGCCGGAACAGCTGGCGGCTGTGGGACAACCGCGAGGACAACCGTGTGACCGGTTCCATCCGCATCGTTCCGATCAAGAAGATGGGAACGAACATCGTTGCCTCCTATGAGAAGGCCGATCTCTCCGGCATGTGGTCGGTGCCGCAGAATCTGGGTGACAACGTCTCCTTCTGGGAAACGCTGCCGGACTCCGTGCGCCTGGTCGACAATCGTGGAACGGCCGCTCTCAGCACGACCGCGGCCGCACAGCGCGGGCTCGAACGCATCGCCGGAAACCGCGTCTACCTCGTGAGCAACACGGGTGACATCTTCAGCAACACCATCAACCCGACGCTGGGCGGCATGAACCTGTATACCAGCACGAGCTTCTACGAAACAGCGGCGCAATTCAACTCACTCGTGGGTGTCGTTCCCGGCTGGATGCCGGCGGCGTTCCGCGACACGTTCCAAACGCTCCTTCCCGCGAGCAAGCCCGAAGCGGATCGGAACGGCCCCTATCAGTCCAACTTCGTCGCGCCCTACCAGATCGGCTACGGTCCGGATACGACGAATCTCAGCGACATTGACCGTCTCTTTGTCCGGGTGGAACAACCGATCGGCGACAATTTCTTCCTGGACGTCAGCTACCAAAACGAAAATGCGAGCGGTACGTCGAAGCGAATGGATATTCAGGTGTCCGCGG
>CAZEWD010000290.1:0-3963 GCA_964515725.1 uncultured Binatia bacterium (SeqCode) | reverse complement strand
CGGCGAGGCGCTGGCCAACATCCGGGCTGTGATGGGTGACTGCCGCCGTTGCGCACTTCATGCGGGCCGTACGCAGATCGTTTTCGGAATCGGCAATCCCAACGCCGAACTGATGTTCATCGGTGAAGGTCCCGGTGAAGACGAAGATCGCAAAGGGGAGCCTTTCGTGGGCCGTGCCGGTCAGCTTCTCACGGAGATCATCACCAAAGGGATGAAGCTGCGGCGGGAAGACGTCTACATTGCCAACATCGACGTTGCACCCGGCCTACCTGTTGCGCAATCCCGCCAGCAAGCGTCTGGTGTGGGAAGACATCAAACAAGTGATGCGAGAATTGGAGTTGCGCCCTTGAACCGGCGCCAGCACCCGCTGGGAATTCTGGCATTCCCGTCTCTTTGCCTCGCCGTCTGCCTGCTGACTGCACCCATCCTCGGAAGCGCCCGGGAAAAGGTCACGCCGGCAGCAACGCCACCGGTGCCGGAGCAGTCGCCTGCACAGACATCGGGCCGGCAACCCGCCATCGTGCACCTGATCGCCGTCGATGCCGGCATCAATCCGGCTACCGCTGATTTCATTTCCGAGTCCTTACGTGCGGCACGTGACGAATCGGCGGCGGCCCTGATCGTCGAATTGGACACACCGGGTGGACTTCTCGAATCGACCAAGGAGATCGTCAAGGAATTTCTCGGCGCTCCCATTCCCGTCGTCGTCTATGTCGCCCCGGGTGGTGCAGGCGCGGCGTCGGCTGGAGTCTTCATCACGATGGCCGCCCACATTGCGGCGATGGCACCGGGAACCCACATCGGGGCAGCTCATCCAGTGGGTGGTCAGGGCGAGGACATCGGCGGTGATATGAGAGAAAAGGTCGAGAACTTCACCGCTTCGTTGAGCAAGAGCATTGCCCAGGAACGCGGGCGTAACATCGAGTGGGCCGAGAAGGCCGTGCGGGAGAGTGTGTCGATCACGGAGTCCGAAGCCGTGGAACTCAAGGTGGTCGATCTGATCGCCACAGACCGCACAGACCTGCTTCGCCAGATCGACGGGCGCGAAGTCACGATCCACGGCACCACACAGAAGCTTGCCGTTGCGGGAGCGCATATCGTCGAAAGGCAAATGCGCCTGAAACAAAAGGTACTCAATGCGCTGGCCAATCCCAACGTGGCCTACCTGCTGATGATGGCTGGTCTGCTCGGCCTCTATGTGGAGTTCACCCATCCGGGAGTGTTCTTTCCCGGTGTGGCGGGAGCCATCTGCCTTCTCCTGGCGATGGCAGCCCTCCAGGTACTGCCGATCGACTACAGCGGGCTGGCACTGATCGTACTCGGGATCGGACTGCTGATCGCCGAGCTCTTCATGCCGAGCTTCGGCACGCTTGGGGTTGGCGGTATCGTCGCGTTCGTGCTCGGCTCCTTGTTGCTTTTCGACACATCCCAGTCCGACCTCGTCCTCGATCCCAACATTGTATACGCCGCAGCAGCGACGTTCGGCGGATTCACGTTCGCCGTCGGTTATCTGATCGTACGAACCCAGCGGAAGCCTGCGGCTCTCGGCAGTGAGGGGCTGATCGGCAAAAGAGGCGAGGTGCGACAGGCAATCGTGCCGCCGGCTGCCGGAAAGGTGTTCGTGTATGGGGAGTACTGGACCGCCATTGCCGACGAGCCGCTGCCGGCCGGCACTCCCGTTACCGTGCAACGTGTCGACGGATTGCGTATCAAGGTGCGTCGCACCGCAGATGTTGCAGGAATCTGATGTGAGGTGAGGCATGATCCTGGGACCCCTGACGACCATCATTCTCGTTGCCGTGGCGCTGCTCGTCAGCGGCGTGAAAATCCTCAAGGAATTCGAGCGTGCCGTGATTTTCCGACTGGGCCGGCTCGTCGGGGCGCGCGGACCGGGCGTCATCTACGTCATTCCCCTCATCGAGAAGTTGCAGCGCATCGAATTGCGCACGATTACCCTCGATGTGCCGCCACAGGACGTCATCACGCGCGACAACGTGTCGGTGAAGGTGAGTGCCGTTCTCTACTTTCGAGTGATGGATCCGAGCCGGGCCGTCGTCGAAGTCGTCGATTACATGTACGCGACCTCGCAGCTCGCTCAGACGACGTTGCGCAGCGTTTGCGGACAGGCAGAGCTCGACGAGTTGCTGGCAGAACGCGAGAAGATCAACTCGCACCTGCAGGAGATTCTGGATGCCCAGACGGACCCCTGGGGGATCAAGGTCAGCATGGTCGAGGTCAAACACATCGATCTGCCCCAGGAGATGCAGCGGGCCATGGCACGGCAGGCTGAGGCCGAACGTGAACGCCGTGCCAAGGTGATCAACGCGGAAGGCGAGTATCAGGCAGCACGGAAGTTGGCCGATGCCTCGGCGGTGATCGGCCAACATCCGACAGCCTTGCAATTGCGCTTCCTGCAAACCCTCACGGAGGTTGCTTCCGAGAACAATTCGACGACCATTTTCCCCCTGCCGATCGATCTGCTCACCCCATTTCTGCAAGGCAAAAAACCACCCCCGAAGCCATAGGAACGGAATTCCGCGTTCTTGACTCGTTCGCCCGGGTCATGTTTTATGCCCGGCGACGCACTTTCCGGGATCGGGAACAGGCACCCTTCAGGTGCCTGTTTTTCTATCATTGAAATTGAACTGCGAGATGCACACCCAGTTGCCCACGTGCAAGCCGCCGCCCACGCCCCTGCCCGAGGCGCCGCTGCGTTTGTCGGACTACCAGTTCGATCTTCCCCCTGATCTCATCGCTCAGACGCCAGCCGACGCACGTGATGCCGCCCGGCTTCTGGTGGTCGATCGTGAAGCAGGGTACAAAGTCCACACACGGGTGCGTGATCTCGAACAATTCCTGCGCCCTGGTGATCTTCTGGTGGTGAACGACACCCGTGTCTTGCCGGCCCGCATTCACGCCAGAACAGTCCAGGGCAGCGCGGTCGAGTTGCTGTTCGTGCACCAACTCGAAGAAGATCCTCCCACCACATGGCTCTGCCTCGGAAAGCCAGCACGCCGACTGCGCCCGGGCGCCACGCTCTCCCTGCCCGGTGGGCGGCGTGCCCAGGTGGCAGGGAATCAGGCTCCCGGGCAGTACGCCATTCGAATGGAACCTGGCACCGACGTGCCACGTTTTCTCGTGCAGGAAGGCGAAATCCCTCTCCCTCCCTATATCAGGCGCCCTGCAGGCACACTGCCACTCGACCGGGATCGCTATCAAACCATCTTTGCCGATTGCCCCGGCGCGGTCGCAGCGCCGACCGCGGGCTTACACTTCACACGGGCGCTGATCGAAGATCTTGCCGGACGAGGAGTCCGGACCGTCTCGCTGACGCTGCATGTGGGCCCGGGTACTTTTCTTCCGGTCCGCCACGAAGCTGTTCACCTGCATGAGATGCAAGCGGAATGGGCGAGAATTCCCGCTGCAACGGCGGAGGCCATCCAGTCTACACGGCAGCATGGTGGCCGCGTGTTGGCCGTGGGCACCACGACGACGCGCGCGCTGGAATCAGCGGCGGTCCAGGAAGCATGGGACGGCCGGCCCTTCTGGGCCGACCGCTTCATCACACCCGGGTATCGCTTTCGAGTCATTGACGGACTCTTCACCAATTTCCACCTCCCCGGTTCGACATTGCTCTTTCTCGTGGCCGCCCTGCTCGGACACGAAGAATTACTGGACGTCTACCGCCAGGCGATCACGGCACAGTATCGCTTCTACAGCTACGGCGACGCCATGCTGATCCTATGAATCCAGCGCTCTCGCTCCCGGCCATACAAAGGGAAGGCCCCATACTTTCTCTGCGCGCCACGGATGGCGCGGCACGAACCGGACACGTTCGCACGGCACACGGAATCTTCGAGACGCCTGCCTTCATGCCAGTCGCCACACAGGGGACGGTCAAGGGGCTGACGCCGGCGCAACTGCGCGATCTCGGGGCCCAGATCCTGTTGAGCAACGCCTATC
>CAZEWD010000289.1:0-3973 GCA_964515725.1 uncultured Binatia bacterium (SeqCode) | reverse complement strand
GCGCGAGCAACTGGGTGACAGTGGAGCGGCCACCGGGCTCTATGAACGTCTGGTCAACGAATACTCGGAAAGCCCGCAGGCTGAGGTCGCGCGAACCAGGATCGGTGTGGCGAAGCCTTCCTGAGCGCCTGTGATTGCAGGCGGCGGTACGTCATACGGCGGTAGCCCGAAAGCGTCATAATGCATCTTATCAGACGCAATGTTATGAGCAGACGTCCGCTCCCGGGGCAACGGAGATTACTCGGCCGCCACTCCCGTGAGCGCCGCCGCCTCCTCCGCTCTTTCCCCTGCTGAACCCAGGGAAACATCCTCCTCGGCGCTCTGAAGCGCCGCAGCAGCCGCGGCACTCTACAGACTCAGCACGATTCTCACCATTAGCCATAGCTGGCCCCAGATCAGGGACAGCCCGAGGGTCGTGCTGTTGGTGACCACAAAGAGTTCCGATCCGGCCCAGTAGATTCCATACGAGAGCGCCTGTACCCCCATGGCACCCAGTGCGATCAACATAGGCAACGGTGTTTTCACGGTCGTGAAGCGAAGTGCCCAGTTCCAGGCCTGAACCGCTTCCCGGTCGGTCGCCGCACTGTGGATGCGCGCCTGCTCGTGGATGGCAGACGACACCAACACAAGGCATCCCCCGAGCAACAACGCTGTGCCCCAGAGCAAATTGCCGATCCGCTCGTTGAACAACACCAGGCTTGTCTTTGTCGCCAGGTACAGAATGAGCCCCAGTGCTGCCAGCGCCAGTGCCGTTACGGACACGTTCAGCAGCCAGAGTAAACCAAAGGTGCCCAATCGGCTTCTGGCGAGCCGTAAGGACTCGCCAACGGTGGCGTCTGAAGTAAATGAAATCGCAACGGCAGCTTGTGTCCAGACAGAAATGAGAAGGCCGGCGATCAGGACCAGGATCCCCTGCCCGAGCAACATTCGCAGACTTTCTCCATGATGAACCAGCAGATCGACCACGACGTTGGCGTCCAGATCGGTCAGCAAGGTGCGAGATGGCAGTGAGCTGTCGAGGCTGCGCTCGAGCCACGACCACGCGAGTGAACCGAACAGGAAAGCCAGTGCGGCGCTGGCTGCATAGAGAATGCCGCCCAGGAGGAGACGCGTCCGCAGCAGACTCCAACCGTTCCTCAGGACCCGCCCGATTCTCACATCGCCCCCAGAAAGTGGAGCACGTTCTGGAACCAGAACATCCAACGCCCGATGATGCGTGTCAGGCCACGTGATCCCGACCCACGCATGCGGGAGTTGTTCAGCCAGTTTACATCGAGTGCCAGGCTGTGCTCCGGATCGACCACGGCCCACTCCACTCGCTGCGGTCCTGCGTACTCGAAGCGCTTCCAGCGAGATGCCCCATCCCAGTGCTCGTTCACATTGCTGCCATCGTCAAAATTGATCAGGACATTCACCGGCAGCGCCACTTCGCCGAGCCGTTCGATGATGACCTCGCTGCGAAACCGCTCTGCATCGGAGAGTGATGGTTCGATCACCGGGCCAGGCCCCCCCGGTCCGATGGGGAGTCCTCGGAACCCCTTGTCCCGCTCCGCAACGACGCGCGTCACTGCGTAATCGACGCTTCCTGTACCGTCTACCAGCTCCTGACGTATCCAGCCGAGGTCTTTGCCGCTGACCTCGGCCAGTACGGCCAGGAAGTCATCGGACCGAGGATGGGCGAACCGATAACGCGAATAGTAGGTACGGAGTGTCCGCTCGATGACTCCGTTGGACCACAGACCGTCCAATGTCCGGAGCAACAGGGCCGTTTTCGCATAGCTGATAGATGAATAGCTGCGGCGGTCACGATACATCCACGACCTCTGCGACAGGGCATCGTGCTGGGAGGAGCGCAGGTACTGGAGCCGCAGTAGCGGCACTGCGCCGATTCTCAGTCCAAAGAGGTTGGCGTAGCTGGCCGGACCAAACCTCTCGTCCATGATCAGACTTTCGACGTAGGTGTTGATCCCCTCGTCGAGCCAGGCCTCCTCGGTTTCGTTGCTGGCGATCACCCCATACCAGAACTGATGCCCCAGTTCGTGGACGGTGAGGACCTCGGGGATGCGCAGGCGTTCCGGTATCCAGGCGCGTGTTCCGGTGGTGATGAGCTGCGGGTATTCCATCCCTCCCGCAGCATCGGCGCCCGGGCCTGGGTCGACTACCGTCAGTTGGGAATATGGGTAGGCGGCAATGTGGTCGCGATACCAGCGCAACGTTTCCGAGACCGCCCGGAAAAAGCGTTCCTCCTGATTCGCATGATTGCGTTGTAGGAGGAGTCGGACCGTCACACCGTCGATCTGCCGTTCGAGCGTGACGAAATCGGTGTCGTGTGTCCACGCGAAGTCGTGCACGTTCTCTGCGCGGATTCTGACCGTACGGCGGCCATCCGCTTCGAGCCGCTCTTCCTCCAACGCTCCGGTCGAGCCGAAATGCCCCGTTCCGGGCAAGGTCAGTGTCACGTCATAGACGCCGAAGTTGGCGTAGAACTCGCCGTTGGCGTGGTACTGATGGCAGACCCATTTCCCCCGTTCGAACACACCGAGTTTGGGAAACCATTGTGCTGCCATGGTGAAGCTTCCGGCATAGCCAGAACGCATGAAAACCAGCGGTAGTTTGGTCACAAAGGCGATGTCGATCTGGGTCGTCTCGCCCGCCGGAAGCGGTGTGGGCAGCAGGACCTGGATCACCGTACGGTCCTCGTCGTTGTCATCGTCAGGATGGATGAACTGAATTCGACCAGTCAGGTGATGTTCACCGATACGTAATTCGGAGATCGTCATCGCGCCCCAACCCTCGGGGTCTTGCGCGATCCAGTCGTCGACCACTCTGGGTCCGAACTCGCGGAAAAAGGTGGAGCGGTTGTTCGCGAAGGCGTTCAGGTAGAGATGGAGTTGCAACTCCGTGGCGGCTTCTGTGGAGCGGTTCGTCCACTCGATGGTTTCGCGTCCCTCGATGACATGGGATGCGGGGTCGTAGGAGGCTGTGATGCGGTAATTCGTGGTGGCTGCGCTCCTGCGCTTGGCTGCCACAACCGGGGTGGCAGTCGACAAAGCACCGAGGAGGATGAGCAACGGCAAAATCCGCCGTGCAAAAACCGGCAGGGTGCCGTGTGCAGATGCGCGAGCCACGGGCAAGGCATTCCTCACGCGCTCAGGTGTGCCCGCAGCAGTTCGTTGAGCTTGCGTGGATTGGCCTTTCCCTGTGTTTCCTTCATCACCTGGCCGACGAAAAAACCGAAGAGCTTGTCCTTGCCACTGCGGTACTCCGCCACCTTCTCCGCGTGGGCTTCCATCACCTTCGCAATTGCGGTCACGATTGGCGCATCATCGGAAATTTGTGTCAGGCCTTTCTCCGCCACGATCGCGTCCGCGGTTTTGCCGCTTTCCAGCATCTCCTCGAACACGCCTTTTGCCATCTTGCCGCTGATCGATCCGTCGTCGATCAGGCGAATCAGCCCAGCAAGCTGGCTGGGTTCTATGGGCCAGGACCGGATCACGAGAGCATCATCCAGCCGTCGTTCCCTGACGACACGCAGGATTTCGCCCATGACCCAGTTGCTGGCCGCCTTGGCGTTCGGATGCGCGCGTACCACGTCCTCGAAATAATCGGCAACGTCTTTCCGTGCGGTGAGGACTTCGCTGTCGTAATCGGGCAACTTGTGTTCGCTGGTGAAGCGCCGCCGGCGCGGATCCGGCAATTCTGGCAGCTCGTGCCGCACTTGTTCGACCCAGACTGCATCGACCACGAGAGGTTGGAGATCGGGTTCGGGAAAGTACCGGTAATCGTGTGCGAACTCTTTGGAGCGCATGGGGCGGGTCACTTCGCGGTCCGGGTCCCACAGGCGTGTCTCCTGCACGATGGTGCCGCCCTCGTTGAGTGCCTCCGTCTGCCGGCGAATCTCGTATTCGATGGCGCGTTCGACGGCGCGGAACGAGTTCATGTTCTTGATCTCGACTTTGGTTCCGAGCTTCTC
>CAZEWD010000288.1:0-3974 GCA_964515725.1 uncultured Binatia bacterium (SeqCode) | reverse complement strand
GCTCGCGCGTCGGCGTCTCGGCCATGTTGGCAAGGCCCGAGATGAGCGCGTTGGCGATGTTCCGTTCTTCCGTGATGACTGTGAGGCTCATGCAAAGGTCTCGCTGATGAATTTTTCCGCCAGTTCGATCTGGCCATCGAAAAGGTGCGTCGAGCGCACGATCTGCAGAAAGGCATTCGGATCGCCCGGCCCGTCGCCGTAGAGCACCTTCCTGAGACTCTTCAGGCGCTCCAGAGTCTGGCTTTCATCCACCGCCCTCTGGTTGATCTCGCGCGGATGGGTCGAGTAATCCGAATAGATCATCTCCACCGGCAGGGAGGCGGCAATCGAATCCAGCAGGACACGAAGCAGATCCACATCCTCGGACGAAAGTCTTGTGCCCAGGGATGCGATGAGCGGGTGCTGCTCGTTGATTGCGAAACGGATGCCGCCGTGATCGGCGTAGCGCTCCCAGAACGGGGCCTGGCTTTCCTGAAAAAGCCTTTGCCCGCGTCCCCGGTGCACCGTCACGCTGCGGGCAGTGATCCTGTTGATGATCTGACGCAGGCGCTCCCGCACCGCATGCGGCGGGCGGGCACGCGATTTCTTGATGTCGATGGTCCAGGCTTCGTCCAGACTGTTGGGAAAGTCGATCTGTACCCGCGCCAACTTGGTGGCCTCACCCTTCGGCACGAGTCTGAACCAGTCGCCCCAGGCCATCAGGCGGCCATTTCGATAGACGTAGCCCCCCTGATTGGAGATGAAGTCACTGCGATCCTGGTAGTAGTCGTACTCGGACGCGGACAGACGACTGTGGTGTGGAAGCACGTAAGGCTGCAGGCGCACCTCGGCCTCGCCGATGCGGACGATCTCCTCCGGAAGCACCTGGGTGGCAGGATTCTTCCTGCAGAAGGGATCGAATGCCGTAATCGGACGACCATTGACGGTGAGAGAAATCCTGGCATGTCCCTTGATCTCACCCGAGAGAAACCGGTGGAAGACAAGTGACAGATGTCTGCCTACTGCCTCAAGCTTCTCATTGACGATCTCGTCTCGACGATCCCCGGCCTCGTCCTCCATCAATCGGTCGAGCTCTCGCCAGATAACGGCCGTGCCCCGGGCGCCGAGCCGTTCGACATAAGGCAACCCATGGATGTCCGCATCGTCCAGGATGGAAAGAATCCAGTCGTCGGCAGCATCGATGCGATCCAGATTCCATTCGGCTCCGCAGACAGTTCCATCGCGCGTGCTCACAACGGTCAGCGAGCGACATTGGGAAAACGAGGCTGTCTTCAGGCCAAGGCCGAAGCGCCCAAGATCCTTCGGCGACCGATGCTGCCTGGGGTTGCCGGTCCCATGACGCATCGCATCGAGCAGCTCGTCTTCCGTCATCCCCCTGCCGTTGTCGAGGATGACCATCACAGGATGCTCACCGGACACATCGCAAATGATGTCGATGGTGTCCGCGCCAGCGGAAATGCTGTTGTCGATCAGATCGGCAATCGCAGTTTCGAGCGAGTACCCAAGGTCCCGCATCGATTCGGAAAGGCAGGCCGCGCTCGGCGGATGGCTGCGATCACGAGCCATCGGCTTCCCCTTGCGTCTTCCTGTGAGTCAAGTGCATGGTAGGCTCCAGATTTCTGCTTCGATCGTCGCCTTCATCCGTTCGCATTGCCAAGCGGAAGCGCGGAGCTGCCATTTCTGCAGACATTCAGGCGGAAGATGCTCAAGACCATGCGCGTTCCTACCACTCCGCAGCGCAGCCGCATGATGTCGAGCATTCGCGGAAAGAACACCCGGCCGGAACGGATACTTCGCTCCCTTCTTTTCGCCAGGGGTTTTCGATATCGACTTCATGTGCGGGGGCTGCCCGGCTCCCCCGACCTTGTGTTCCCGAAGCGCAGAGCAGTGGTGTTCGTCCATGGCTGCTTCTGGCACCGACATGAAGGCTGCCGCTACACAACCACTCCCAGGATCAATGAAGATTTCTGGCGGCAGAAATTCCAGGGAAATGTCGCTCGCGACAGGCACCATGCGGAGATGCTCCATGCCCTCGGCTGGCGCGTGGCGGTCGTCTGGGAGTGCGCCTTGAAGCACTCGGTCGAGGAGACTGCGCAAGCGGTTGAGGAGTGGCTGCATGGCGATGAAGATGTCCTGGTGATTGGTCAGAGCATTGACTAGCCCGCTTCGGCAAGCACAGGAAGCTGTTCTGGCAGGTTTCGCGGCACGCTTCCCGCCGGCCTCTTCTGTACAGCATCACCAGCCTGCCTCCGCCTCCTCCTGCTCATCTCGTTCAAAAGGCTACGAACGATCTTGGCCAGTTTGTGGGCAAGCAACGGAGGCACCGCATTGCCGACCTGGGTGTACTGCTCCGTGCGGTTGCCAGCGAAGACGTAGTTGTCGGGAAACGTCTGGAGCCGCGCCGCTTCCCTGACCGTGAGACTTCTGCATTGGGAGGGGTCGTAGTGGATGTAGTAGTGCCCGTCCTTGGCAATGTGAGCCACCACCGTGGTGGACGGTTCGTTCCTGCACTGCACGCGGAACCGATCCTTGAACGGGATCGCTTCGGATTCCCGATCGACATGCACATTGACGTGATCGGGAAGCAGCTTGGGAGGAAACACATCCAGCCGTGGGCAATATCCCCATAAATGAGCGAAGCTGGCCGAGAAAAGATAGCGAGCAAGATCGGATGCCATGTGCGCGCGCGCTTCATGCTGACAGACACCACCCAGGCTTCGGTCGTGAAGCCATTGCTGAAGCTCGGTCGGCTTCTTTGGCCTTCTGTAGCCTTGTGAAATGAAGGCGCCACCGGTCGTGGTGCTGGTTGCCGCAGCGGCAGAGGCACGCATTGTCCCGATCATGACGGACTCGTTTTCTGTCCTCCATCCCTTGACGTAAGAGGGGGCAGCCTGAACAGCCTTGCGCCATGCCTCCACTGAATCGCCACGCGACAGCTTGCTGCGGATTCGGGGAAGATCGTCAATGGCCTGTTTGACCGTGACAGGCCTTGCTACTGGTGCCAGCAACTGGTGTTGAGGCATGTCCAGCCCCTTTCTCACTCCGAGCAGAATCACGCGATGCCTGCTTTGCGGGATCCCATGGCGCTCAGAATGGATAAGGTAGTCGGTGGGTTCCAGCGAACTGCCGTCGCCCTTCTTGGTGAAGGATCGGATCTCATATTCGAGCCCCTCGGTCGGCATCGAAAGATCCGCAATGATCTTCTCGAACATCGGGTCGCCGGAGTGCTTTGAGGAAAGCAGACCCTTGACATTCTCCATCACGAAGATGGTGGGCTTGTGCACCTGGATGATTCTCAGGTATTCCCTGTAGAGGAAGTGCTTTTCATCCTTGTGAAAGTCCTTGTCGTTGGCGCGTCTGGAGCGCCCCGCCAGCGAATACGCCTGGCAGGGCGGGCCGCCGATCAGCACCCAGGTTTCCTGCCCCTTCAGTGCAGCACGAATTTCCCTGTCGATACTGGCTTCGTCGGACTTGCCAAGCTCCAGGCACCTCGCCTCGGTGGCAGCATGCTCGAAGGCGCTGGCCACGGCAGGGATCCTGCGGAAAGCGGCCTCATCGATCTCGCCCCGTATGTAGCTGTAGTAGTGTTTGACGTCCTTGGTGCCACGCAAACGCCTGAACACTGCCCTGAGCGTCAGCGTGCGATGTGCGACAGCATCCTTTTCAATGGAAAGGGCGATCTCGAAGAATGGCTGCCGCTTGTGGCCCTGCAGGGAAGCAAATCCTTCCCCGAGCCCTCCTGGGCCAGCAAAAAGATCAACTATAGGAACTGGCACGCCAGCAATCCTCCCCTTGGTTCTTTCCCGAATATGATTCGGTTGCTGATTTGGTGCACGCTCACTCTGCCTCCGGCTTCTTCTTGCTGATGCTTTCGGCGATCCAGCGATCCAGTTCCGAGCGGCGAAAACGCCAGGTACCTCCAAGCTTGAACGCCGGAATCTCTCCTTTCTGGGCAAGGCGATAGACCGTCCGTT
>CAZEWD010000287.1:0-3991 GCA_964515725.1 uncultured Binatia bacterium (SeqCode) | reverse complement strand
AGATGCGGGGAACTGGACATGTCAAAGATGACCATCCGGATCCGTGTCGGTTCGTATTGCAGGCGATCGAGAACCGTCTGCTGCACATAATCCACGTTGAAGTAGAGGAGAGAGGCCTCGACACGCACGATCAGCATACCGTCGATGCGTTCGTTGTCGGGGTGTCGAGCCAGATCAGAAAAACGAGAGGTATTCGGGATCCTGCCGAGAAAGGCCACGTAGGGTGATGCCGTCCGTCGTAGCAGCATCAGAATCGACACCACCGCGGCAAACAGAACGCCTCTCAGAATTCCTTCCACGAGCACACCGGCAAAAGCGACCATCGCCACATGGAATTCCACCCGGCTGACGCGCCTGAGCCGCAGGATCTCGCGAACATCGATCAACCCCTTGATCGCCACCAGCACAATGGCCGAAAGCACCGCCTGCGGCAGGTTTCGGATGAGTCCGGAGAGGAAAAGCAAGGAGACGGCGAGTGCCAATGAAGCAAAGACGAGGGCCAGAGGGCTACGGGCTCCGGCCTGCTCGTTGACAGCCGATTGAGACAGCCCTCCAGCGATGGGGTAGCCTCCACCGAAGGCAGTCAGCAGATTGGCAGCACCCAGACCGAGGAGTTCCTGGCGGACGTCGAGTTCGTAGCCGTGCTTTACAGCAAAGGTTCGCGCCGCCGAGACTCCTTCGATGTATGCAAGCAGAAGACAGCCGATTGCCAGCGGTAGAATCCCATCCACTTCACTCGGCTGCAGTTCCGGCAGCCTGAACACCGGTAGGCCGTCCGGCACCGAACCGACCACACTCAGACCCACCCGGTCGAGTGGCGGCATGGACACGGCAAGAATCGATGCAGCCACCACGATCAATGCCACGGGCCGGCCCGGCAGATACTTCTCGCCTGCGATGAGAAACAACAGTGAACTCACAGCGACCACGGTAGTGGCCGGACTCAACTGTCCCAGTTGGCTGGCGACCGCCGCGAGCTGGGGAAAGAAACCCGAGCCACCGCCTGGTACTCCCAAAAAGGCCGGTAACTGGGTAACCGCAATGCTCAGCCCGGCGCCCGCTTTGAAACCCAGGAGAATGGTCTCGCTGATGAAGCTGTTGAGAGCACTCAGGCGCAGGAGCCACGCCACCACGCTCAGGAACGCCAGAACGAATCCAGCCAACGTCGCAATCTGCCCATAACGCAGGGCGTCGCCGCCAGCCATCTCGATCAGGGTTCCGCTCACCATCAACGAGATTGCCGATGTGGGACCAACGGCCAGGTGGCGCGATGAGCCGAACAAGGCATAGCCGAGACCACCCAGGAGATATCCATAAATGCCGACCTGCGGCGGCAGGCCAGCAAGTCCCGCGTAGGCGAGTGATACAGGAATGGCGTACGCCGCAAGTGTGATTCCCGCAACAAGATCCGCCTTGAGCCAATCCGTGCGGTACTCACGCAACCAGCGGATCGGTGGAAAGATCAGTGGTAACCGACTCGCTCGTATCTGCTCCATCCTCCCCGATCTTCTTATCGCGGCCAGTGGTGCCCTCCCGTCCCAATGCAGCGGGAGCGCCAAGCCACATCCTCGGACCCGTCTCTCAGCGTTTCTTTGATCGCTTCCGGAAATGGTCAGCCGGCAAGAACCCTCGCTGTCCCATCGCCTATCCCGAACAAGATCGCTGCTCGCAAGAGAGGCGAGGATTCCGGCGGTTCAATACCCATCGCGCACCCAACCGGTCCAACTCGAATGAGCTATGCGAGTTTGTCCGGTTTCTCCAACACGTCTCCGCTCTGGCAGGGATCGCCGCCGTCTGCTCAGAAGTCGAGCGGCGGCTGTGGGCCCGGCACAATACCCGCAATGTCCGGATCCTCGCCGTTCTCTGGGCGGGGAGCACGCGGTTCGGCGTTACGCGATGCGCGACGCGCTTCCTTTTTCTGTTGTTTTTCGCGCCTCTCGGCTTCCTTGCGGCGCTTGTTCGCGGTCGGACGCCCTCGATTTGCCATGTGATCCTCCTCTGATCCGCCGGTATGGTGGTCGGAGCAACTCGCCTGCGAGATGTCTGCACCCTGGCAGACTCTGACATGCCAGACCGCGGCGATCCCTCAACGCAATTTCTTCAAACCCCTCCGGGACTCCCGTGCGGGTCATGCTGCGCCCACCCCTTCGTAGACTTCCAACCCGTGCAGGTCACCCCCTCGATCCGGCAGGAACCACGGCACATTGCGAATCGCCGCGATGCCCCCAGTCCCTCAGTCTCAGAGGGAGTGGAACTTCCGGTTGGAAATTGAAAACGAATGCCAGCAGAATGGATACACTGGCCGCAACCGGAATCGCAAGTAGCGATCGACCCATATGCTCCTTTTCTGCCTCGATTCGAGGTGTGCAACCATCCTCGATAGCGCCGTTTGGCAGCCCGTCCGTCGGACGACAGGGGATTTTCACCGCACCGTTTTCACAGTTCCTGGCAATAGCTCGGGCGACACCCCACCGCACACGGACACCCGAGTTGACCTGCCACGGTGTTGCAGTCATGGAAGGAGGTATCGGACGCAAGGAGGTTTCAGATGCAGGAACGGAATTTCAAGATCCTCGGGGTGCAGCAAATCGCCATTGGTGGTCCAAGCAAACAGGCTCTCCGCCGGCTGTGGGTCGATCTCTTCGGTCTGACTCCGGCCGGTACGTTTCGCAGCGAGTCCGAAAATGTGGATGAGGATATTTGCATTGCAGGAAGTGGTCCTTTCAAGGTTGAGGTCGATCTCATGCAGCCACTCGATCCGGAAAAGCGCCCCAAGGTCCACGAACCGCCCCTGAACCACATTGGCCTTTGGGTCGATGATCTGGCCGCGGCGGTCGATTCCATGACACGGGCTGGTGTGCGTTTTACGCCGGGCGGCATTCGCAAAGGCGCATCGGGATTCGATGTGTGCTTCATTCATCCGAAGGGGAACGACCAGTTTCCCATCGGCGGGGAGGGCGTCCTGATCGAACTGGTGCAGGCTCCGGCCGAGGTCATCGAGGCCTATCGTTCAGCCTCGAACGGTTAATCAGAGGACGTACGACGCGATCCGTTGTACGCGCACATTTCAGTCGCCCACAGCCGGGGCTTGTACCATCGTTTCCAGGGTCGTGGAGTCCGGCAACTGGATTTTCGACTCTTTGAGGATCACGGCCAGTTGCCGAACGGTGATCTCGCGTACCGTTCGCGATCGCAACAGGCTCTGCCGCAACGTTTCCACGTCCCAGACCGATTGGTTGAAACCGTATCGCTGCGGTGCGCTCATGGCCATCCGTATAATACCACGCCGTGAATTTGGTCCGATCAAACCGGCTCGTTGGCCAGCGCTTTGCAATCCAAGAATTCCGGCCTGCCGGAATCGTGCCAGCCAGCGGCGCACCGTGCCACGACCAATATGCAGGGCTGCGGCAATTTCCGTTTCGTTCAGACCCTGGCTGTGGGCGAGCACGATCCGGGCTCGCAGGCTGCGCTGTGCGCGCGATCCTCTGGCCCAGTTCTCGAGCGCGTTCTGTACTTCGGGGCTCAGGCGCGTCAGTGGCCGAGCTCCACGCCTCCAGTATGCCGGCGGCAGGGGTAATCCGCGCAGGAGTTGCCGCAGGCCTTCGACGCTGATGTCGGGGACGACTCCGCGGCGGATCAGGTGCTCGCGTAGCCGCCGGAGCGACCAGCAGGTATAAGATTCGCCCACGGCAGGGCTGTTCGGTGCGCGCATGGCGAGGCGCGCAATCTCCTCACGCACGGCCTCGGTGAAAGCAACGCTCTTGGGTTTTCCCGCACTTCCGTGCGCCAGACCACGGAGTCCCTTTGTCTCGAATCGATGCACGCAATTCCGGACGGTATTGGCATGCACGCCCACTTGTGCCGCAATCGCCCTGATGGTCAACCCACGCGCCCGGCCAAGCACCATTCGAGCGTGGCGTGCAACATTCGGTGGCCCCTCGGCCGCAAGCCATTCCAACTCGGCTTCCAATGCCGGGGTCAATCGCAAAAT
>CAZEWD010000286.1:993-3995 GCA_964515725.1 uncultured Binatia bacterium (SeqCode) | reverse complement strand
GAGCATTGAGAAATTCGCACGGCTCGGTGCCGTACTGAACGACGTCGAATTCGTTCAAGCAGACCTGTTGGATCAGCACTCGCTGATCTCCATCCTCCAGAAGACCCGGCCACACGAAGTCTATAATCTTGCGGCGCAATCCTTCGTTCCTCTGTCGTGGGAACAACCCATGCTGACCGCCGAATTCAATGCGGTTGGCGTGGCGCGCCTGCTCGAGGCGGTTCGGCTCGTGGATTCGTCCATCCACTTCTATCAAGCATCTTCGAGTGAGATGTTCGGTATGGTCCGTGAAGTGCCGCAGAACGAAGAGACGCCATTTCATCCCCGCAGCCCGTATGGTGCCGCCAAAGTCTACGGTCATCACATCACGGTGAACTATCGCGAGAGTTACGGCCTGTTTGCCTGCTCGGGAATCCTCTTCAACCATGAATCACCCCGGCGCGGCAAAGAATTTCTCAGTCGCAAGGTGACCGATGCCGTTGCCCGTATCAAGCTGGGTGTGCAGAACGAAGTACAACTCGGCAACATGAGCGCGCGTCGTGATTGGGGTTATGCGAAGGATTACGTTCGTGCCATGTGGCTGATGTTGCAACAACCGAGGGCGGACGATTATGTCGTTGCAACCGGCGAGGCCCATTCCGTCGAGGAACTGACGCAGATTGCGTTTGCGCACGTGGGACTCGATTGGCGCAATCATGTTCGAATCGATCCCTCTCTCATGCGCCTTGCAGAGGTGGATCAGCTCATCGGCGACGCGTCGAAGGCTCGCAAGCGATTGCAATGGCAGCCGACGGTCGATTTCCGGCAACTCATCGAAATGATGGTTGATGCGGATCTCTCGGCGGTCCGGCGCGAGTTGGCGACCGTCGCATAGGCGGACCATCTCGCCGCGTGGATGCATGACGCCCGGCGAGGATTCCTTCTCGGGTCTTTACCCCTGAGGGTCTCTTCTTGCGTCTGGCCGTTCAGTTAAGCTGCAATGTTGCAGTTGTCGAAATCTGGTCCCGGTCGCGGAAAAAACCGATCTGTTGGAACTCTCCTCCGATGTGGATGTAGGCGAGATCCAACAGAAGCCAGTCGGCCAGGCGATAGGTGAGCGTTGGATTGAGGGCGTAGGTTCCGCGGACATTCTGGATGTAGGTGACTCCAGGTGTCAGCCGTCCGTGCATGTAATCCGTCTGCAGATGGACTTGGCCGAAGGCTTCGACTCGTTTGAGCTGCACGAAATCATCGGGTGAGTTCCCCGCAGAACCTTCTTTGCGTTGGCCATAGTAGCGAAAATCCTGGATCGAGCCGTCGGGCCGCCGCCTGCCTTCATCCATGTTCCATGAACCGACTACTGCTGCCGTGACGAGAAAACTGTTGCTCGGGTTGATGGCTCGCAGGAAAAAGAACCGGTCCAATCCAAGTTCCCAGCGTAGAAAATCGGCCTTGGGGACCCGGCATTGATGGTTGCTGCAGTTGCGCAGAACTCCCAGCGCCGCGCTTCCTCCCTGAGCGGTTTGTTGATTGATCCCTAGATTGTCCTCGGGAGTGAACGCTGGTTCCTGGTTGAAAAATTCCACTTCCGCCCTGATGATGCTGTCCAGCGGCTCGACAAAGAAGGTATCGGCCAGGCCGATAACCGTGGTCAGTTTGTCGTGGACCGTCTCTGTGACGAAAAGCTGATCTCCACTGCTCGTGCGTACGAGACCCTGTGAGAGCGGCGCCGGGGAACTGGGAAAGGTCGTATAGACCCAACTGCTCACTGTGTGCGAACGATTCACGAGCGTCTGGAGCCGGAAACCCCAACGACTGCTTTCAAAGCGTTTTCTCGGCACATGATCCAGGAGAACGAACTGGGCGATGCGTAACGGTCCAGCCAGAGCGTTGACCGTCTGTTGCGGGTCCTGTTGCGGGGGTGCGTATGGACTGGCCGTCTGGAAAGGCAGTGTACCTGTATTGACGTCGAGATCCCCCGGCACCCAGTAGGCTTCGATGAAACCGCTGGAAAAGGGGCCGAGCGTTTCGAACAAAGTGACGCTGGTTCGGACGGTCCACAGAGGGATACGAGCTTCGTCGATCGACTGAAAGAGACCCGGCACTGCGAGGGAAAGATCGAATGGGTTGTTTTGATCGAGCAGGGCCACCGTATCGGATTCACCCCAGGAAATCGCTTGTTTTCCGATGCGCACGAACACCGGACCTTTGCTGTAATTCAGGTACAACTCGTTCACTCGCTGGCGTGAACCATAGATGTTGCGTGGTTTTTGGACGTTTACCCCTGGGAAGATCTCGCGGATCGACCTGCGGTTCGTTGCCGTTCCCGGTTCGAAAGATGGTCCTTCGAGCTGGAACGCCCCTACCTGTGTGGGGTTGGGCCAGTCAGCGTTGATTTTCTTTGCCGTGTCCCAGAACTGCGATGGGCCGTAGTCGTAGAGTCCGTCATAGAAGCCCCAGGCGGCAAACCGAAAACTCAAATCATCTGGGCGAAACGAGTTGAGCCAATCCGGGACATACGAGGTGAGTTTCCCTTCGACTTCCGGATTATAGAAGTTGCGGTGTTCGACCATCTGCCCGGCTTTGGTCACCGGAGTCGTGTCGCCACCCGGGGGACTGGATGAATTTTCCGTTCGCAGCGAAAACCGCGTGTAGACACGCGCCCGCACCTGGAAATTCTGCCCGTCGTCCAGATAAAGGGCGTGCGCGGGGCCATTCAATGCAACGAGGACGACCCAAACGGTCAAGCTCCACCAGCCGCCCTTGATTCCCATCCGCCTCATCGGAGCTCCCTTTCGTCGTGCTGCCGCCAGTCGACCTGTACACAGGCAACTGGGGCGTGACGCAGTCCCGCACTTCTAGTTCCTGTCGTCACGGGGAGTCAAGAAAGGGTGGAGGACTCTCCGGCTCCGCTCGTCAAGCGGCTGAGGATTCGACCTCTTCGACAGCCTCGGGCGCCGGCGTCGCCGGGGATGGTTGTGCCCACTCGATACGACGGTAGTCGAACTTCCCCGGTGCGAGAT
>CAZEWD010000286.1:0-983 GCA_964515725.1 uncultured Binatia bacterium (SeqCode) | reverse complement strand
GATGATTGAATTTGATCACGTCGAAATACGGCGACAGATCGAAGTCCCGTGGTGTGATCAGTGTGGGATCCTCGCGTTCGTAGAACGCACGCAGGGCTCTGGCCTGGCGGCGGGTCAGACGGGCGAGCCAGGTTTGCGGGACCTCTACCTCGTCGACCTTGACCCGAGGCACGATCGGAAAGCCGACGCGGGCAAAGGCCCTCGCCAGCATCGTTGTACAGATCACTTCGGTAGCTTCTCCACCATAGCGGAGGGCCGCTTGCCGGTATCTCCGGGGAATGAGGCTCACGGGGAAGAAATACCGGGCCAATTCCAGGATGTGGCGGATGTTGTAGGGCTTGCCCATCTGGCTGCTCACCTCAGTGAGAATCACATCGAGGTCCTCGCGACGCAGATTGCGGGGGCGGCAAACGCGGATGTTGTGCCGGGTGTATTTGGTAATGGGGGAACAGGTAACCCCTTCGTCCACCGCTTCGATCATCAGGAAACGAGCGTCGGGGCCGTGCTGTTCTGTCAGGGACTCAGCCATCTCGGGAAACAAACGGCGTAATTCATCCCCGACATATAATGCCGCGTGTGACCAGGAACTTTGCGTGAGATAACGGATTACCTGGCTGATTCGTTGATCGCCCTCAACCAGAACGACATCACCTGGGCGGAGCTGCGATCGCAGCGCGGCAAGGTCGTTCGGGATCCGCTGCTCATAGGTTTGCAGAGGCTTGTTCAGGACGTGTGCCATCGACGTGATGACCCGGCTACGTACCCGCTCTACGAAACGATTCCACACCATGAGTCTGTATTTCGTCTATCGAAACTTGCCGCTCGTTGGCAAGCCGAAAGTGTCATGGGGCAGAGGGGGGTGGTCCGGCCGCAGGTGGATGATTTTATCAGAAGGCACGGCGTGGGGACTGCCACGCGGGCCAGATGGTGTAGTAGTTCAGAGATTTTGTCCGGGGTTAACAGTTCAGTGATTCTGTCCTCCC
>CAZEWD010000285.1:1441-4000 GCA_964515725.1 uncultured Binatia bacterium (SeqCode) | reverse complement strand
CCGCAGCGAAACCGCCCGCCTGCACGCTGCAATGCGGCAGGTGCTGGACGAGGCCGTAGCACTGGGAGGAAGCACCATCTCGGATTATCGGGACGGCCACGGCCGCACCGGCTATTTCCAACTCACCTTCAGGGTGTACGGGCGCGACGGCGAGGACTGCACCTCTTGCAGGCAGCGTATCCGCCGAATCATCCAGGCTGGGCGCAGCAGCTTCTATTGCCGGAGCTGCCAGCACTGACTCGTCAGCGCACGACGAGCACCGGACAGCGTACGTGGCGCAGCACACGTTCCGCCACGCTTCCCATCAGAAGATGCTTCAAACCTGTATGACCATGCGTAGCGATGACGATGAGATCGGCCTTGAGATCGCCGGCCATCCGGATGATCTCTTCGGCTGGAGTGCCACGCGCCACCACGATCCGGCGGCGAACCGTGGAAAGCTCGGGATCTTTTGGAATTCGCTCTTCCAGCGCATCCCGGGCATCGCTCTCGGCGCGGAGGACAACATCGGGATTCAGCAGCTCACCAGGATAGTACTGGGCGTAAAGAGGATTCGGCACGACCACCGGTTCTACGATGTGACAGAGGATCACCTCCGCGTCGTGATCGGCCGCCATGCGAAACGCGTGCGGAATGGCATGATCGCCGGCCTCTGAAAAGTCTGTCGTCACAAGGATCGTCTTGAATCTCTCCTGCATGAGTTCTCCCTCGGTTGTTCCCAACCTAGCACGATTCCGTTCCCGGCGACGAGACATCCCCGGAAACAAGCCGCCCAACTGCCGGCACAGCCGGCTCTCCCTCAGATCACACTCCTGGCCGATGCACCCACCAGCGCCGTTGCTCGACCGCACCCCTTCTGGAATGTTGGGGCAATGTTCACAGGAATCATCGAAGAAGTGGGTCACGTCACCGAGGCCACCGCTGGCCGTCTTTGCATCCGGGCACCGAAAATCCTGGCAGACGCCAAGCTGGGCGACTCGATCGCGATCAATGGCGTGGACCTCACCGTGACCGGCCTTGGGGAGGATCATTTCACCGCCGACGTCATGCCGGAAACCTACCGCCGATCCAACCTGGGAGATCTGCACACCGGAGACGCCGTCAACCTGGAGCGCTCGGTCCGCCCGATGGATCGGCTGAGCGGACACATTGTGCGCGGCGTCGTCGAAGGCCGGGCCCAAATCGAATCCTTCACGCCGGAAGACGACGCCATCATCGCACGTTTCCGCGCCCCGGCCGAACTGTTGCGTTTCATGATCGTGAAAGGGCCGGTCGCCATCGATGGGGCGAGTCTGACGATCATCGACAAGACGGCGGAGACATTCTCGGTCTCACTCGTCCAGTACACACAGGAAAACACCACTCTCCTACGAAAAAAGCCGGGGGATTCCGTCAACATCGAGACGGACATCATCGCCCGATACGTGGAGAATCTTCTCGAAAATCGCGCTCTGTAGCCCTACCCGCACGAGCCGGTTCAGGTAGCCGGACCCTGGGCGGGCGTTGGGTTTTCGCCTGCCACGTAGCGGCTGTGAAGCCAGGCAAGGAAACGCTCCACACCTTGCACGACCTGGGCCGTGCGAAGTGACGGGAAGATTTCGAAGGCGTGTTGTGCGCCCGGCACTTCGGCGTAGAGCACCGGGGATTGCGAGACATTTCTCAGGGCAGATACGAAGTGCCGCGCCTGGGCCACCGGCACCAGCGTATCGTGATCCCCGTGGATCACCAGAAACGGCGGTGCGTCGGCGCGCACCTGGGCGATCGGCGATGCTTTTTCGTAGGCTTCCGGTGCCTCCTCCCGCGATGCCTTCATGACTCGCTTTTCGAGCAGCCGCAGGAGATCTCCGTTTCGCAGTGTGTGATACCGATCGGTGAAGTCATACACGCCATAAAAAGGAACACAGCCCTGGACGCGCGTATCCACATCTTCGAAACCCGGTTGGTACTCCGGGGCATTGGGGGTGAGCGCAGTGAGTGCGGAGAGGTGCCCTCCTGCCGATCCTCCCGTCACAACGATATAGGCAGGATCGAGTCCGTATTCCTCGCCGTGCTCGTGGATCCAGGCGATGGATCGTTTGATGTCGACCAGGTGGTCGGGAAAAGTCGCATGCGGGCTCAGCCGGTAGTCGACACTGACACAGGCCCAACCGTGGCGTGCCATGTGAACCATCAGGGGAACCCCCTGTTCATTCTTGCTTCCCAGACACCAGCCGCCACCATGCACCTGCAGGAGGACCGGACACTTGTTCGGATGTGAACGGCGCCGGTACACATCGAGCCGCAGGTCAAGCCCAGCAGCTCGTGTGTACTTGAGGTTCCGGATACGCTCCACCTCGGGATGCCGGATCGGAAATGGTTGCACGATCGGCTTCCAGTCGATGTGGTTGTCGAACGACGGCCGTTGGCCGCCGCGAATTTCTTCCTGATATCCAGGACCGAGTCCCTGAGACAGCGCCTGTTCGATCACCGTGCCGGCACTGCTGCTGGCCCAGTATGCCCGCCACAGACCGACCCAGGTCACCAGGAGGATGCCCAATCCGAGAATCCCCGACCAGCTTC
>CAZEWD010000285.1:0-1423 GCA_964515725.1 uncultured Binatia bacterium (SeqCode) | reverse complement strand
ACCCGAATAGACGAAGAACAGGGTCACGAGGACCTGGAATGCAATCGCATGCAGCGCCAATTCCCCGGTGAGCCAACCGAAGAGGAAGCTGGCGACGGCCCGTTTGCCGGGCGCATACGCCGGATACCAGACGTTATAGGCGAGCAGGGCGGCAATCACCGTAAACGATAGGAAGATCCAGGACACCATCTACCTCCTTACTCGCGTACGATTGCGTTTTGACTTCGATGGTTCAAGCCATCGAGGCGTCATTCGCCGTCGGGAACCAGCACCGTGTCATGCAACCAGTGGGCGTCGTCACGCTCCGGGTAATCGATATTGTAGTGCAGGCCCCGGCTTTCCTTGCGGTACATGGCCGACCGGATGATGAGTTCGGCGACCAGCGCGATGTTCCGGAGTTCAATCAGGTCGCCTGTAATGAGAAAGTCCCAGTAATATTCTCGAATTTCGTGCTGCAGGAGATCGATTCGTTTGAAAGCACGCATGAGACGGCGATCGGAGCGCACGATCCCCACGTAGTTCCACATGATGCGGCGCACTTCGTCCCAGTTCTGTGTCACCACCACCATCTCATCACTGTTCACGGCATTGCCCGGGTTCCACACCGGGAGATCCGGTATGGCGGTGCGATCGGTACGCAGCAGAGCACAGGCGGCCTCGGCAGCGCGGCGCCCGAATACGTGTGCCACGAGCAAGGAGTTGGAGGCGAGGCGGTTGGCGCCATGCAGACCCGTCATGCTCACCTCGCCGGCAGCATAGAGACGGCGGATGTTCGTGGCCCCGTGCTGGTCGGTCACCGCACCGCCGCAACAATAGTGTGCCGCCGGGACGACCGGAATCCACTCCCGTGTGATGTCGATTCCGTACTGCTGGCAGCGCTCATAGATGAGTGGGAATCTCTCCCGCACGAACGACGCGTCCCGGCCGGTGATGTCGAGGAAGACGTGATCGAACCCGCGTCTCTTCATCTCGCTGTCGATGGCACGCGCCACGATGTCGCGTGGCGCCAGTTCCGCCCGCGTATCGTAGCGCTTCATGAACGCCTCTCCATCGGGCGCACGCAGAACCGCTCCTTCACCGCGCATGGCTTCCGTGATGAGAAACGACTTCGCCTGCGGGTGATAGAGACAGGTCGGGTGAAACTGGAAAAACTCCATGTTGGCAACGGGAACACCCGCCCGGTACGCCATGGCAACGCCGTCTCCGGAAGCAACGTCCGGGTTGCTGGTGTAGAGGTACACCTTACCGGCCCCTCCGGAAGCCAGCAGCGTGGCACGCGCCAGAAAGGTCACCACCCGTCCGGTCTTTACGTCGAGGGCATAAGCGCCCCAGCAGGACGGCTCGCGGATGCCCGGCTCGAACTTCGCGTCGACCAGCAGATCCACCGCCATGTGACGTTCCCGCACCTCGATGTTGGGATTCT
>CAZEWD010000284.1:1742-4010 GCA_964515725.1 uncultured Binatia bacterium (SeqCode) | reverse complement strand
GTCGACTTTCACCTTCAAACGCAGCGGTTACGTCGAGACCAACATCAACAACATCAACAACAATTTCATTTCCGGAAGGCTCCCCCTGCGCATGTCCCGCCGGGTCATTCCGTCTGCCGAACTCGACCGGCCGCCGGTACCCCTCGCGACCGTCAACCCGAAATACGCAGTCAAGGCCCGTGAGAGCGGCGTCCGCGGCACGGTTCGCGTCCGCTTCTACATCGATGAGGGCGGCATGGTCCGGCTTCCGTCCGTCTCCGCAACGGCACATCCCTATCTTGCCGACCTTGCCGTGGAGGCGTTACGTGGCTGGCGTTTTCAGCCCGCCATGTACCGGGGAGAGCCGGCATTGGTCGCGGCTTCGCAGGAATTCAATTTCGGCAACAACCCGTAAATCCCATCCGGAGGGCCACAGTCATCGAGAAGGCAGAGTGCACCCCTGGGGCGCGGAGGACACGGCGGTAAGAACCTGGCTCGACCTTCGTGCTCTCCGTATCTCCGTGGTGATACAAGGTTCGGCCGGATTCTGGTGAAGCAGGCTGGAAGCCCGCGCTACTCCTTGGCCTCGGTTTCGGTTTCCGCACCGTAGAACTTGACGCCGCGCTCGATCTTCCCGCGACCGTTGGCGAGACGCCATTTGTTCGTGTCACGCAGCGAGTAGATGCAGCCGCAGTATTCCTGCTGGTAGAAGTTTTCCCGCTTGGAGATCTCGAGCATGCGGGCCGAGCCGCCCTTCTTGCGCCAGTTGTGGGTCCAGTAGGACATTCCTGGATACCGGGAGGCCGCACGCACGCCGCAGTCGTTGATTTGATCCATGTTCTTCCAGCGGGAGATGCCCAGGCAGCTGGTGATCACCTGAAAGCCGTTCTCGTGCGCATAAAGAGCGGTGCGCTCGAAGCGCATGTCGAAGCACATCGTGCAGCGGGCACCCCGCTCCGGCTCCCATTCCAACCCCCTGGCCCGCTCAAACCAGTTGTCCGTATCGTAATCGACATCGATGAAAGGCACGCCGTGCTTTTCCGCGAATCGAATGTTCTCGGCTTTCCGCAACTCGTACTCCTCGCGGGGATGGATGTTCGGATTATAGAAGAATATCGTATACTCGATGCCAGAAGCGCGTATCGCCTCCATGACCTCACCCGAACACGGCGCACAGCAGGAATGCAGCAGCACCTTTCGGTGTCCGCCGGGCAATTCCAACGGATCTCTGATGACCGGTTTGCTCTCCATGGACATGTCGCAGGAGACTGTCCCATCTGGTCGACGGGTCAACTCGCGACGCAAGCGCCAGACATCTGCGCCAGAACCCATGAAGATTGCCCGCAACCGCAAAATCGCCACGGTCACTTCATGCCCACTTCCACCGGAGCGGCGGACGGCACGGCTCATCCTCTCTTTGAATGCGTTGCCGTTGACGTCTTGCCCGTGAACCCCGTCGCGGAATGCCTTGCCTTCCCTGCGGACGGTTGCGCCCGCCGAACGGTCCCATGAAACGCCTTTCACGCCTTCTTCTGCTGGTCGGCAGCCTGTCCGTCACGGCAGTTGCGACGCGGGCGACCGAAGTCACGATCTTTGCCGCGGCCAGTCTTTCCGATGCGCTCAGCGAGATCGCCAGAACCTACGAAGCCGGCTCGGGCGACAAGCTGCGCTTCAACTTCGGCGCCTCGAGCACCCTCGCGCGCCAGATCCGGGAGGGCGCACCGGCCGACGTCTTCTTCTCCGCGGACGAAGCCAAGATGAACGCCCTCGCTGCCGCCGGGCTCATCGATGTGCCAACCCGCATCGCACTGCTCTCAAACACGCTGGTGATCGTCGTGCCGCAGAACACCTCCACCATGATCTCTGGGCCCGGCGCTCTCGCCGGAGTTGGCGTGCGCCGACTGGCGCTGGCGGAGACCCAGACTGTTCCGGCGGGAATCTATGCGCGAGATTACCTTCAGGCCATTGGCTTGTGGTCGAAAGTGCAGCCGAAAGTCATCCCGACGGAAAATGTTCGCACGGCACTGGCCGCTGTCGAGGCGGGCAACGCCGATGCCGCCATCGTGTACAAGACCGATGCACTCCAATCGAGACACGTGAAGATCGCCTTCGAAGTCCCGTCCGGGCAGGGGCCGAGAATCGTCTATCCGGTCGCGGTGATCCTAACCTCAAGAAGAACCGCGGCCGCCAGGGCGCTGGTGGGTTTCCTCGCCGGAAGCGAGGCGCACGCCGTGTTCATGAAGTACGGATTTCTGCCGTTGGCGGCCGCACGTTAGAACAACGCAAGCG
>CAZEWD010000284.1:0-1717 GCA_964515725.1 uncultured Binatia bacterium (SeqCode) | reverse complement strand
TGGGCTTCGAACCCGGCAACTTTACAGAGTGGCCTGTTGCGCGGGGTTTCCTCAACCTCGATCCATTCCCCATGCTTCGCCGTTCCTTTCTCAACTCGCTCGGCATCGTCGACCGGCCGGTGCACCAGAACCTTGCTGGAGCTGAAGACCCAGTCGATCCGCCCTTCTCCGATCGTTTCCCCGTCGCAGGCAACATCCTGCCACGCAACCCAAGGATCTTACCTCCATGAATCGCCGCCACTTCCTCCAATCCACTCTTGCCGCCACCACACTCGCCGCCGTTCCGCGTCAGCTTCGATCTGCAAATCCATCTTCCGAGCGCAAATTTCGCACCGTCCTGATCGGCTGCGGCTGGTGGGGAAACAACATCCTGCGCGAAGCCATGGCGAGTGGCGCCTGCGAGATCGTCGGGTTGTGCGATGTCGATGCCCGCCAGCTTGCCCTCACCTTGAAACACGTCGCCGCCGGCACGGGCGAATCGCCCAAGACCTACCGGGACTACCGCGATCTTCTCGACAAGAGCAAGGCGGACATCGCCATCGTCGCGACTCCCGACCACTGGCATGCCCTGCCGGCGATCGCCGCGGTGCGTGCCGGTGCCCACGTCTACGTGGAGAAACCGATTGGACACACCGTCATGGAAGGCCGTGCCATGGTGAACGCCGCACGTGCCGCCAACCGCGTGGTCCAGGTCGGCACGCATCGGCGCGTTTCCCGCCATAACATCAGCGCACGCGATTTCATCCGATCGGGCAAATTGGGTCAGATCGGCATGGTACGCTGTTTCGTTGCGGGTGGAGGCGGTGGCCCCGAAAAACCGCTTCCCACGGTCGACGTACCGAAGGAGCTCGACTGGGATCTCTGGTGCGGCCCCGCCCCGCTGCGTCCGTTCAACGGTGGCGATCCCAATGATCCCAAAGCCGGAGGCGGCATCCGCGGCATTCATCCACGCGGCTTCCGCAACTACCTCGACTACGCCAATGGCACGATCGCCGATTGGGGAGTGCACTGGCTCGACCAGGTGCTGTGGATCACCGGGGAGAAGCATCCCACGCACGTATATTCCACGGGGGGTCGCCCCATCGCAGGCGCGCCCGTGCTGACACCCCATGAGCAAACCACGGATGCCCCCGACCACCAGCTTGCCACCTACCGGTTCGGCCAGTTCGACGTGCAGTGGGAGAATCGGCAATTCTCCGGCAACAACGCCAGCAAGGGCGAAAACATCGGCTGCCATTTTCACGGTACCAAGGGCATCCTCCATCTCGGCTGGCGTCAGGGCTGGACATTCTACCCGGTCAGCGCAAAGGAGGAACCCTTCACCGAGGCAGCGCTTCTGAACATGCCCGACTTCCAGAATATCAGCGAACTGTGGGCGGACATGCTGCAGGCCATCCGCACCGGAACCAAGCCGGCCTGCGATATCGCCGATATTCACCTCTCGACCAATATGTCATTGCTGGCGATGATCTCCATGAAGCTGGGCCGCAGCCTGCAATGGGACGGCTCCAAGGAACGCGTAGTCGGCGATGACGCCGCGAACAGGCTCCTCCGCCGCGATTATCGTCGCGGCTACGAATATCCCCAGGCTTGAAGGAGACGCCTCCCACCGTATCACCCGCGGAAGATGCTGGCTCCTCCAAACCTCAGGCCATCAGGCTCAATTCCCGCTTTGCCGTGGGAACAATCGCCTTCACGCGAACTGCCCTGGGGCTGC
>CAZEWD010000283.1:0-4012 GCA_964515725.1 uncultured Binatia bacterium (SeqCode) | reverse complement strand
GACCTACAAGCTGAAGTTCGGCCACCATGGGGGAAACCAACCGGTGATGGATCTCGATACCCGGAAGGTGGAAATCACGGCGCAGAACCATGGCTTTGCCGTGGATGCCCGCTCTCTCGAAGGAAAACTGAGACTGACCCATGTGAATCTCAACGACAACACCGTTGAGGGCATGGCCCACACCGAACTTCCGATCTTCTCCGTACAGTATCACCCCGAGGCGTCACCCGGACCGAGTGACTCGAATTATCTGTTCGAGCGCTTCCTGAAGATGATGGAGCAGGCCTGACTCCCGGCCGCATGATGATCGGACAAGACACGTTATCTCGATGGGAACCCAGCAAAAATGCCTAAACGTACCGACATTGAAACCATCCTGTTGATCGGTTCTGGTCCGATCGTCATCGGCCAGGCCTGTGAGTTCGACTACTCAGGGACCCAGGCGTGTAAGGCCCTGAGAGAAGAGGGATATCGTGTCGTTCTCATCAACTCGAATCCCGCCACGATCATGACGGATCCGGCCTTTGCCGATCGCACGTACATTGAACCGATCAATGTGGGCATGCTGGAACAGATCATCGCAGCCGAACGGCCCGATGCCCTGCTGCCGACGATCGGTGGACAGACGGGTCTCAATTCGGCAATCGAACTGGCTGAGCATGGAATCCTGGATCGCTACGGTGTGGAACTGATCGGTGCCCGGCTGTCCGCCATCAAGAAGGCGGAAGACCGCGATCTGTTCAAGGCAGCGATGCAGAAGATCGGCCTCGATCTGCCACGCAGCGGCTATGCCCACAGTTTCGAGGAGGCGGAGGAGATCCAGCGCGAAATCGGTCTTCCCCTGATCATTCGTCCCTCACGGACCCTGGGCGGTACGGGTGGGGCAATCGTGACAACCCATGAAGAGTTCGTCGAGTGGGTACACCGGGGACTCAATGCGTCGCCGACACACGAGATTCTCGTGGAAGAATCGATTGCCGGCTGGAAGGAAATCGAGCTGGAAGTGATGCGCGACTCGCGAGACAACGTCGTCATCATCTGTTCGATCGAAAACTTCGATCCCATGGGTGTCCACACGGGCGACAGCATCACCGTGGCGCCGGCGCAGACACTGACCGACAAGGAATACCAGCTCCTACGTGCTGCAGGACTGCGGATCATCCGGGAGATCGGTGTGGATACGGGTGGTTCGAATATTCAGTTTGCCGTCAATCCGCAGAACGGCCGGCTCGTCGTGATCGAAATGAATCCACGCGTATCACGTAGTTCGGCTCTGGCGAGCAAGGCGACCGGATTCCCCATTGCCAAGATCGCCGCGAAACTGGCGGTCGGCTATACGCTCGATGAAATCCGCAACGATATGACACGCGAAACACCGGCCAGTTTCGAACCGACCATCGATTACGTTGTGACCAAGGTGCCGCGTTTCACGTTCGAGAAGTTCCCCGTCGCCCAGGACCATCTTGGCCCACAGATGAAATCCGTTGGTGAGGTCATGGCGATCGGGCGTACTTTCAAGGAATCCCTGCAGAAGGCCATGCGCTCTCTCGAAATCGATTCCTATGGCTTCGATGCGAAAGGCTGTGGGACGAAGTCGATCTCCTATGAAGAACTGGAAAGGAGGCTTACAACTCCGAGTGCCCGGCACCTCTGGTACACCGGCGAGGCTCTGCGTCAGGGGATGAGTACCGAACGACTGTTCGAATTGACGAAGATCGATCGCTGGTTTCTGGACAACATCCGCCAGATCATCGATTTCGAGGGAAGGCTGGGTGTGCCAAAGGGAGAGCCGCTCGGGCCGGAACTCCTCCGCGAAGCCAAACGCTACGGTTTCTCGGATATACGGATCGCACAATTGAGTGGGCGCAGCGAAGACGAAGTGCGTGCCGAGCGGGGGCGTGCCGGGATTCGCCCCGTCTACAAAGCTGTCGATACCTGTGCCGCCGAGTTCCCGGCGTATACACCCTATCTCTACTCGACCTGTGAGGATGAGGACGAATCGGCTGTTACCGGCCGTCGCAAGATCATCATCCTGGGTGGTGGTCCGAACCGGATCGGTCAGGGAATCGAATTCGACTATTGTTGCGTCCACGCGGCCTTTGCCCTGAAGGACGATGATTTCGAGACCATCATGGTCAACTGCAATCCGGAGACTGTCAGCACGGACTACGACACCTCCGACAAACTGTACTTCGAACCGCTGACGATCGAAGATGTCCTGGCGATCGTCGACCGGGAGAAACCTTTCGGTCTGATCGTCCAGTTCGGTGGTCAGACACCGCTGAAGTTGGCGGTGCCCCTGCAACGTGCCGGAGTGAACATTCTGGGGACTTCCCCCGACTCGATCGACAGGGCGGAGGACCGCCAGCGCTTCGCAGCACTGCTCGAAAAACTTGGTTTACGGCAACCACCGAACGGCATTGCCCTGACGGTCGATGAAGCCCTCCATGTTGCGGAGCAACTGACGTACCCGGTGCTCGTCCGGCCTTCGTATGTGCTGGGTGGGCGTGCCATGGAGATCGTCTACGAGCCTGACAGTCTACGCGGTTACATGGCCCGGGCACTGGAGGCCGCGCCCGAACGGACGATCCTCATCGACAAGTTCCTCGACGATGCCATTGAACTGGACGTCGATGCGATCTCTGACGGAAAGCAGGTGGTCATCGGTGGGATCATGGAGCACATCGAACGCGCCGGTGTGCACTCGGGAGACAGCGCTTGCTCTCTGCCGACGATCTCGATTCCACGGGAGGTGTTGGCCGAGATCCGGAGCCAGACCGAGGCCCTTGCGCTCGAGCTGAACGTCGTGGGCCTGATGAACGTGCAGTTCGCCGTCAAAGGTGAGGATGTGTATGTTCTGGAAGTGAATCCCCGTGCCTCACGAACGATCCCGTTTGTCAGTAAGGCGATTGGCGTGCCGTTGGCGAAGCTGGCCGCGCGCGTCATGGCGGGCAAGACACTCGAAGAGTTGGGCTACACACACGAGGTGATTCCGACTCATATCTGCGTCAAGGTCTTCCCATTCACCAAGGTTCCCGGCGTCGCTCCTCTGCTCGGTCCGGAAATGAAATCGACGGGGGAGGTCATGGGCATCGGCTCCACTTTCGGCGCCGCATTCGCCAAAGCTCAGATGGCCGCCGGAAATCATCTGCCCCGGGCGGGTGCCGTGTTCATCAGCGTACGTGACGAGGATAAACTGGCGGCCGTAGCGGTGGCCGATCGTTTGGTTCGCTCTGGCTTTTCTCTGCTGGCCACACACGGCACCGCCGCCTACTTGCGCCGCCATGGACTCGAGGTGGAAGCCATCAACAAGGTTCTGGAGGGGAGCCCCCACTGTCTCGATGCGATTCTGGCCGGGCGAATCAGTATGGTGATCAATACGCCACAGGGATTCGGCCCACAGAAGGATTCCTACTCCATCCGGCGATCCGCCCTCGAATGTCGTGTTCCCTATTTCACAACGATCTCGGGTGCCGAGGCTGCGGCGGAGGGTGTCGAATTGATGCTGCGTGAGGGGTTGGACGTCAGGCCGTTACAGGATCATTACCGCCTTGCCGCCGAAGCTGCCGTTCGAACAGCGGGCTGAGATCGCGCTCTCCCCGGCATTGGCGGAATTTCTCGCCTCTGTCGCCAGGCCCCTCGACTTCCTCGCTCAGGCTCCTCCTGCAACGGCAGCACGCACCTATTTTCCCAGCACGGCACTGGCGCGTCGCGGGCGCGTTCTCATCGCCGCGGTGAGCGATGTGGGACAGCGCCTTGCCCTGGAAGCTCTGTGCGCGACGCTCGATGAGATCGCCGCAGTCAGCGCAGCAGCGCGCGGCCCCCTGATCCAGCGTTGTCGCCAGCAACTGGCCGCGCTCCGGACGCCGAAGCCCGTTACGCCGCCGCCGTACCGCCGCAGTGGTCGTCCCTCGCCTGATGACCTGGCGATCCTGACCCAGTCGGTCCAGTTCATCAAGGGAGTCGGTCCCCGGCGGGCGGGTCAGTTTGCCCGGCTGGGGATCTCGACCGT
>CAZEWD010000282.1:0-4068 GCA_964515725.1 uncultured Binatia bacterium (SeqCode) | reverse complement strand
TCCGCGATCTCACGCACGATTTCTGGAGTAAGATAGGTATGTTCGGCCTGAGCCATATGGAGCGCACCGAGCATGGCGGAGCGCGGTTGGGGGAAGTTGCTGCGTTCGGTCAGAATGCGAGCCCGCAACTCAGGCGACAGCACGTGCCCATCGGATGCGGGCTCAGGCGCAACCTTTTTCGCCGCAGGATGCTCAACGATCACACTCGCCTCCGATCATGTTGATCATGTCGAATGTCGGCACCATGTCCGCCAGCAGGCGACCCTGGACGAGTTCCGCCAGGGGTTGTGTGTTCGAGAAGCTGGGGGTCCGTGCCCGGCACTTGTAGGGTTTTCCGGTTCCATCGCTTACGAGATAGAAACCGATCTCGCCATTCGCTGATTCCGTCCCGACATAGGCGTCCCCCGGGGGAGGTTTCGGCCCCTCCGTGATGAGTTTGAACTGATTGATCATGGCCTCGATGCGGTCATAGACGCGTCCCTTGCCAGGGAAGCGCACGGCGGTATCAGCGACATCGACGGGTCCCTCTGGCATCATCTCCAGACACTGCTCGATGATGCGTATGCTTTGGCGCATCTCTTCGAGACGCACGAGGAAACGATCCATATTGTCACCCGAAGATCCGAGCGGCACGTCGAAATCGAGTTGGTCATAGACCAGGTAGGGCTGCGCCCGACGCAGGTCGAGATCGACACCGGCAGCACGCAAGAGCGGTCCTGTCACGCCATACTCGATGAGACGTTCGGGCGACATGACGGAGATGCCTTCCATGCGGGCGCGGAAGATCGGGTTCTCGATCAGCAACCCTTCGATGTCGACCAACAGTTCGAGCACACGTTTGAAGATCGGACCCGCCTGTCCAGCAAACCCGGGCGGCAGGTCGGCGCTGACGCCGCCGATACGCACGTAATTGCTCGTGACGCGAGAGCCGCAAAGGGCATTGATCAGGTCCCAGATCAGTTCACGCGCCTGCAATCCGTAGAGGAACGGCGTGAAGGCATTGAGTTCGAGCGCGGTAGCACCGACACAGAGAAGGTGATCCGACAGACGGGCCAATTCACCGCCGATCACGCGCAAGTACTGGCAACGCGGAGGTGTCTCGATACCGAAAAGCTTCTCCACCGCCATGCAGTACCCGACGTTACAGAGGATTGCGGAGCTGTAATTCAGGCGATCGGTATAGGGGATGGCCTGGTAATAGAAGCCGCTCTCGCACTCCTTCTCGAAACCGCGGTGCAGGTATCCGACCTGGACGTCTGCATTCACGATGGTTTCTCCGTCGAGATCCAGGAGGATACGCACGGTACCATGCGTGGCGGGATGCGATGGACCGAGCTGCACGCGCATCAATTCGTTTCCGAGCAATCCTTCCTCATGCGGAACCGGTGGCATCTCCCCGAGCGGCTGGACGTATTTCCCACTCGATCCCGGACCGATCAACGGCTGACGCAACTCCTTCGGATAATCCTTGCGCAGCGGATGACCGACGAATTCGTCGTAGAGATAGATCCGGCGCAGATCAGGGTGGCCGCGGAACCGGATCCCATACATGTCGTAGGTTTCGCGCTCGAGCCAGTTTGCACCAGTCCACACCGGCACGGCGGAATCGACGAATGGATCATGTTCGGGAACCCGAACTTTGATCCGCAGGCGATGGTGAAATCTCGTCGAGTAAAGGTGATACACCAGTTCGAAGCGAGGCAGTTGCCCGATGTAGTCGACGCAGGTGATGTCGAGTAGCAAATCAAACCGCAGCTTCGCATCGTCACGGACGAAGCGAGCGGCTTCAAGCAGCTTGTCCGGATGTAGGGTGACACTGGCATCCCCGCGGTAGTCATCCAACCGCAGAACTCCCTCAGAGAAGCGGGCCTGCAGTATTCCCAAAATCGTTTCGTTGTCAGCCATGGCCTCTTCGGATGTTCGCCAGGATCCGCGCTGAATCAGCGATCGTATCCGCGACGGAGATGGAATAGCCGTGTGTTCTTGAGTTTTGAAACAGGCACCAGCAGGTCCTCCTTGCGCCAGAGCGTGCCGGCGCGAGAGAAGGCAGAGATCTCGACGTTCTGGCTCATGACGATCGCCTCCTCCGGACACGCCTCTTCACACAAACCGCAGAACATGCAGCGCGACATTTCAATGTTGAAAATTCGCGGATAGCGCTCGACTTCGGCTTCGGTCTCCGCCGGCAGAATGGTAATGCAGTCGGTCGGGCAGGCCCACTCACACAGGCCGCAGGCAACACAGCGCTCCTTGCCGGAATCCATCTGCACGAGAACCGGCATACCGCGAAAGGCATTGGGATGTTCGAGTCGTTCTTCGGGATACTGCACGGTGAAGATGGAGGGCTTGCGGATGATGAAGCCCCACAGATTTTGCCAGAAGTGGCGGCTGGTGATCGCCAGACCCTTGAGGATGGCACGGAAGCCGCCGGTCACCGAAGCGGGTCCCATCGCTGGTGGGCGGCGTACGATCACGGTACGTGTCGCCATCAGACACCACCTCCTGCCGGTTCCGCAAGAACCCAGCCCTGGGAGCCGACACCGGCAAAGGTGATTCCGTTGAATGCAGGCACCTCGGCCGCAATCTCTTCGAGCACGGCTGCCGGATCGAAGGTCCGTGCGCTCTCGCCCAACTGAGAGAGAAGTCGAGAGAAGATCTCGCCATCCGATGGTTGTTCACTCGTCGTCACGGCACGATGGATCTGCTGCACACGGCGCTTGATGTTGGTGAATGTTCCCGTCTTCTCGGCCCAGGTCGTCGACGGCAGCACCACCGCCGCCCGTTCTGCCAGCGGCGCAAGAAACAGGTCCTGCACGATAAGCGTCCCCACCTTCGACAGAGCCTCCTCCAGGAGGCTGCCATCGATGACGCGGGAGATGTCGCTCCCACAGAGGTAGAGGACCTTCAGTCTGCCTGCGTTTGCCGCACCGAGCATCGACTGGAGCCCTTGCGATCCTGTGGCGGACTGCAGGCCAAGTTCGCGGGCCCCCGTCGCATTGGCTGTTTTTTCTGCCTTGATCAGAAGGTTATCGCTTTCACCCATCGGGATGGCGGTATCGACGTTCGTGATACCGAGGTAGCGCAGCAACTGCCGCAGGCGGAAGAGTTCCTCGTTGGTGAACTGCGCAGAGGCGACCACACCGACGCTTCCCGGCCCCTCTGCCTTCACGGCATCCCGCAGGATTCGAGCCACCTCGCTCAACGTATCTTCCCACGGCGCGGCCACCAGCTTTCCATCCCGCCGGATCAGGGGTTGGCGCAGCCGCCTCTCGTCATGGATGAAACCGTAATTCAAACGGCCTTCGTCACACATCCAGGTTTCATTCACCGCATCATTGCGTCGAGGCATCAGGCGCCAGACCTGATTACGATAGTGTTGGACGGTGATGTTGCAGCCATTCGAACAGCCCGGACAGACACTGGGAGTCTTCTTCAGAAACCAGACACGCAACTTGTGGTGGAAATCCTTACTTTCGAGTGCACCAACCGGACAGATATCCGCAGTATTGATCGAGTAGGCGTTATCGAGAGGTTTGCCGGGCAGGATATCGACCACCGACCGGTCCCCGATGTTGAACACACCGAGTTCGTGCGTGCCTGTGATTTCGCGGCAGAAACGCACACAACGGCGGCACAGGATGCAACGCTCCTGGTCGAGGATCATGCGGGCACCGATGTCGACACGCTTCTGCAGTTTACGTTTCGGTTCCCGCGTGCGGGACTCGCGGCTGCCGAAGGCAATCGAGTAATCCTGCAACAGACACTCACCTGCCTTATCGCAAATGGGGCAGTCGACCGGGTGATTGACCAGCAGAAGTTCCATCACACCACGCCGTGCATTCTCGACTCTTGGCGTTTTCGTGCGCACGATCATGCCATCACGCACCGGAGTGTTGCAGGCGATCACCAGCTTCGGGCTACCCTCCACCTCCACCTGACACATCCGGCAACTGCCATCGATCGACAGTTTCGGATGCCAACAGTAGTGCGGAATATGAATGCCGTTCGCCAGCGCCACCGCGATCAGCAGGGCGCCAGCGGGGGCTTCGATCGTGCGCTCGTCAATCG
>CAZEWD010000281.1:3351-4105 GCA_964515725.1 uncultured Binatia bacterium (SeqCode) | reverse complement strand
TCACAGCAGGAACCAGAGGTACCGTTGATCGCTACACCCTCGTCGCAACGCACACCTTTCGAGGCCTGCACGATGCCATCGCCGCAATAGGATACCAGTGTGATCGAAACGAAATGGCCATCATTGTTGGCAGTACGAGAGCCAGGCCCCGGATACGTTCCCGCCGTCTGCCCGCTAAAAGTTGAAGCCATACCGAGGCGCACCGCGCATTCGTCACCGCCGCCAGCGGCGTTGTCCGTCGAACAGCTCTGGTTCCAAACGAAACGCAGACGATGATTAACCGGGAAGCCATTGCTCGTCCCCGTAACCACACCAAAAGAGCTGGAACCCGTCTGGTCGTCGAAGCCGATATTCGCGCTGCCATTGAAGCTGTCCAACGCGCCAGGACTTGCCAGGCTGAGAGACCCCGATGTGATGACACCACCGGTTTGTGTACCGGTCACACCCGTCATGCCTGCATGTGCCGCGCCCGTGCTGCCAGCGTCACGAACCGCAGTGAAGGCGCCAGACGCCTTGGTGCTGACCTGCAGATCGTAGGTGCCGTTTTCGGTGATTGTAAAATTCAGTGTGTAATCGTTGTTCTGGGTAATCGTCGTCGAGGCAGTCGTGTCGGTGTCGGTATAGACGATGGATCGGAACACCGAATCGATTTTGTTTTGCGTCACAACGGGGGCGTTTATTGCTCGCCGGCGCTCCGAATAGACACTGCCGCTCTGATTCTTCTGGTCCGCACTCGAATCGTTGGTGACCGAGA
>CAZEWD010000281.1:0-3341 GCA_964515725.1 uncultured Binatia bacterium (SeqCode) | reverse complement strand
CCCCTGACAAGTGAGAAGAATATCCCGACCCCGCAGAGCAGGGTGAAAAAGATAAATCCGGTATGCAGGATCTCCATGAACTGCGGGTAGTTCTCCTGGATTATCTCCCCCGGTTCAGTGAAAATAGCAAAAAGCATCATTGCAGCCACAAATCCGTGGATCGCCTGCGCCTTGCGAGTTCGAGTATTCACCGTGGACTCCCCTCCTGTCGCACACCGGCGGGCTTCCCCTCGCCGGTTCCTGCTACCGGTGATGCTGATGCTGTCATATCGGACCTCAGAGAACACGTCGGCAGAGCTACCCCTTTTCCGACCTGCCCGCCTTTTAGCACGAGGCAATCGTGCTTTGTCAATTACGAATTTGTGTATCCGTCTGATGGCCGATCAGGGCTTGGAGAACTTTTGTAGGGCAGCATCCATCCCGGCAAGAATCCCCGCTGGCTTGAATTCATCGTAGAAATATTTGTACTGCGCCCGTCCGGCCGTCAGTTCCGGGATCAGTTCTCCCTGCGGCGAGAGAAAGAAGGTTCGCGGAATGTATGAGCCGTCGGGCTTGTATTGGTCGCTCAAGGCTCGGTCATCGTCGCCGTTGATGCGCACCATGACGAAGGCTTTGCTCTTCGCGACGACATCGGGAGATTGAAACACCTTCGCAAAGTTGGCGCAGTGGGGGCACCAACTCGTGAAGAAGACGAGACAAACCGGCTTTTGTTCTTTTTTCGCAGTCGCCAGGTCTTCGTCGTATTTCAGCCAGCGGATGTTGGCATCGTTCCAGTCTTCCGCTCCTGCCAGCGCCGGCACACGAAGCAGAGCGACAGTCGCAACCATGATCGCAACGATGATCCCGATCTTAGCCATTGAACCCCCTTCGACGATGCACCGCGCCCTCTCCATCAGACCTCCGTGTGGACCGATGCTGCATGATCCCGACTGCCCCGCCCCCCGGGACGGAAGTCATGGGAATCACCTGTCTCGATCTCGAACCTCACAGAAAAAGCACACGATCAAGAGGAACGGGCCGTGGCCGATTCCTGTACCGCCTCGGCCACGGCTCGCTCTTCAGCCAGATCGCTGTGGCAAGCGTGTTTGTCACCGACCACAGGCAACGCCGCAGCACGTTGCTGTAACACCTCCCGCCCGGCTTTGGTAACCCCGGGACTGGGCATCGCTTTGCGTTCCGGTTGAAACCCCGGATCCTTGCCGCTTGCAAAAGCCTCGATCTCCTTGGAGATCCTCATGCTGCACCAATCGTGGCCACACATGGCACAGAAGTCCGTGTCGACCTGAAGGTCCTCATCGTGCAATGCCCGCGCCGTTTCGCCGTCGAATGCCAGTTCGAACTGCAGGGGCCAGTTGAGCGCGGCCCGCGCGCGCGACATGTCGTCATCCCACCTGCGAACTCCACGAATTCCTCGTGCAATGTCCCCGGCATGGGCTGCGATCTTGTAAGCGATGCAACCTTCTTTGACATCCTGCGCCTTGGGTAGTCCGACGTGCTCCTTGGGTGTCACGTAACAGAGCATGGCTGCTCCGGCCCGCGCCGCTTCGGTGGCGCCGATGGCGCTCGTGATGTGATCGTATCCGGGAAAGACATCCGTAACGAGGGGACCAAGGACGTAAAACGGCGCATCGTCACAGATGCGCTGCTGCAACTGCATATTGAAGGCGATCTGGTCGAGCGGCACGTGCCCCGGCCCTTCGACCATTGCCTGGACTCCGGCTTCCCGGGCCCGGTGCACCAGCTCTCCGAGGGTGTGTAATTCGGCAAGTTGTGCCGGATCCGACGCATCTGCCGTACAGCCCGGCCGCAGGCCGTCGCCGAGGGAATACGTGACATCATATTCGCGCATGATCGCGCTGATTTCGTCGAACAACTCGTACAACGGATTCTGTTTGTTGTGATGCAGCATCCACTTGGCCAGGAGGGAGCCGCCGCGCGAGACAATGCCGGTGACACGGCTGCTGATCAGCGGCAGATGTTCGCGTAGTACCCCGGCATGAATGGTAAAATAGTCCACACCCTGCTGGGCCTGCCGTTCGATCTCTTTCAGGATGACGTCGTAGCTAAGGTCCTCGATCCGGCGGCCAATGATCATGCTGTAGATCGGCACGGTGCCGATGGGGATGGTGCTGTGATCGATGATTGCCTGACGGCATGCACGCAGATTGCCGCCCGTCGACAAATCCATCAGTGTATCGGCGCCGTATTTCTGTGCCCACTGGAGCTTTTCCACCTCCAACCGTGTGTCACTGCTCACCGGCGAAGCCCCGATATTGGCATTGATCTTTGTGGTGATCATTCGTCCGATACCGATCGGATCGAGTCGCTTCGGTGCCTGTTCGCCCCGCATGTGCTCGGTGTCAATGATCTCGCACCAACGCTGCCCAACCGTCTGGTTCACCCAGTGTTGGCTACCCGGCATTGCCCCCGGGTATCCAACCGGGGTCATGTCATAGACCGGTTGAGTATGGCCATTGGCGAGAGGGGCCTGACCACCACTGCCCGCAAGATGTCGATGGTTGGCGGGGATGACCAGTCGCCCCATCGCCACCTCACTCCGGATCAGCTCCGGTTCGACGCATTCGCGTACGGCAACCCGCCGCATCTCGTCGGTAATCATGCCTTTGCGTGCTGCTTCGAGCTGTGTCATCAGATGGGGACTCCTTCGCTGTTGATCTTTCGGCACACCACCACATCAGGGACTGCCCTGAAATCGATGTTCACCCTGCGGCCAGCTCACGATGAATGGGGAAATGTCAGGAAGGCAATACCGGGGCCGCTTTGGCTGAACCCGTCGAAGTTGCGTCTGCAAGAACATCGACAGTCCCATCACGGCAAAGGACTGTACGCTGCCCGGGGTAGCCGTTCAAGATCAGGACGAGACCCCATCCCAACCCGTTCTCAGCGCGACGCAAGACGCCGGACGCACCCGGCAAGCACCAGGACCACCAGAAAGTTCAACATCGGAAGGAGAGATCCTCCACCAGCGATCTCGCAACCGCCACCCCCACTGTCTCCCTTCGGTTTTCCCGAACCACGCGTTCGTGTCGGGAGGGGAGTCGCTGGCGGGCGCGGGGTCGGGGTTCCAAGACCAGCAGTGGCCGTCGGTGTCGGCACAGGTGCCGTGGCACGCGTCGTATTCCGTAGAACCGTAATCGTACTCCCAGCGGCATCTGCCGTGACGATCTCCGGCAGCCCGCCCGTGGGATCGGCAAAAGTGTTCAAACCGGCCAGCAGGAACGCGGCCGGACCGGCGCCGACGAGAAAGCGCTGCGTGACAAAACTTCCAGATCCGGTTCCGCTGTAGACGACCACCGTATCCTCATCAGCATCGAGGGTCA
>CAZEWD010000280.1:0-4110 GCA_964515725.1 uncultured Binatia bacterium (SeqCode) | reverse complement strand
CATGTTCCCCTACCAACTCATGCCGCACGGAGTGCGCGAGATCGGCGCCATGCTGCCACTGCGCTGGTACCAGATCGCCCTACGGCGGATCATCTCACGAGGCGCCGGCCTGGCTGACATTGCGGTTCCGATGATCGTTCTGCTCGCCCTGTTCGCTGTCATGATCGGTGCAGCTCGCTGGCGTACCAGGCCGAGGCTCGGATAAACGACAGGGGAAAGGAGCGATAAAGTGTCACCACGGCGCTTGCTCTTTATCTCCTGATCCGGATACTTCCCTCCATGCTTCCCCGTCACATCCTTACGACTGTCGTTCTCCTCGGTGCCTCGGTGTTTTGCTCTGGAATTGCACAGGCCGTAACTCTCGAGGATCGGGCGCTGGGCCAGAAAATCCCCTCCTTCAAGGCAGAACTGATCGATGTCAGCGTTGACCCGCCGAAGACCGAGCCCTACGAATCTGCGACTTCCGGCAAGGTCACGGCTTTCATCTTCGTCGGTACACGGTGTGCCACAACGGCTGACTATGCAGAGCGGTTCCGGGATACCGCGGCGACCTACTCACCCCGTGGGGTGGATTTCATCTACCTGTACCCGAACCGTGAGGACACACGCGAGGAAAAGATCTCCTTTCACAAAAGCAGACAGCTTGGTGGCCGCCTGATCGATGATCAGGGCGGCGCCCTGGCACGACAGTTTCCCGCCGCTCGAACGACGGAAATCTTCCTGGCGGACAAGACCGGCACCGTCGTCTACCACGGCGGTCTGGACGACAACCGAAGTGCCGGCTCCGTCAAACAACGTCATCTCGCCAACGCCATCGACGCCGTCCTGAGCGGCAAACCGGTCGCAGTAGGTTTTTCTCAGGTTTTTGCTTGAGGCATCCACTATTAGGCTGCCGGTTCGGCGGCCACGCAAACACCAGTTTCTTCTCGATCGAGGGACAGAACCCCGGAGACCACCGGTAGACGGATCGGCCGATCAACAATTTGGGGCTTTTCGAGGACACGGACAGTTTTCGCTTTGATCGGTCGCCGGCGTCGCGTATCCTTCCTTGACGCTGCTTCGATCGGTGTACTCTGGAGGTACAATGAGAATACAGGCGCTTCTGGCTTCCATCCTCCTTCTGACAGGCTCACAAGCTGCCTGGGCAGAGGGTCTCTATTGGGAAAGCAGCACGAGCGGAGTCGGACAGCCGGAAAACTCCAGGGTCTACGCAATGCCCAGGAAGATCCGGGTGGAACAGGCCGGAAGCCACCAGGTCATTCTGCGTGCCGACCGGGATGAACTGATCCTTCTCGATACGTCGAAGAAAACCTACCAGAAATTGCGGTTCTCTGATCTCGAATCCATGGCCAGGACGGCACAGGAGCAGATGCACTCCGCCATGTCTCAAGTAGAGGAAGAAATGAAAGGGATGCCGGCAGAACAGCGCGCCATGGTCGAGAAGATGATGCAGAAGCTACCCGGCAAGCCCGCTGCAAAATCAGCCACGCTGACCGTCGAAAAAACGGGCGAGAAGAAGAATATCAACGGCTTCGAGTGTACGAAGTACATCGCGACGGAAGACGGAAAGACAGTGCTGACCGCATGGACTACGCAGGACGTCAAAGATTTCTCTGCGTTGCACGAAGATTGGGTGTCGATGCAGAAACGCCTTGCAAAGATGTCTCCGTCGATGGATGCCGCGGGAGAAGCGTACGGCAAGATGGAAGGTTTCCCCATCCAGATCGACATGGGGGAGATCCGTACCGTCGTCACGAAGGTCGAGCAACGAAATACCCCACCGGACGCATTCGAGGTACCTCCCGGATACAAAGAAGAAAAAATTCCTCTGCCTGGTAGCGGACACTGACCGTTCCCCTGGAAAACCCGCCCGGCGGCTTTACGGGGAGCAGCAAGATCCGAGTGGGCGCCGGAAAGTGGAGGCGCCCATCCAGCTTCTGTGGATCGGTTTTCTGCGGCGAGACAGATCACGCTCGGTGCGCGCGATTCCTCGACGACTGAATTTGCCTCAGTGGACGGATCCCTTGGTCCGCGGGTGATAGGCGCAGTTCGGCTCTTCTCCCATGGGATCACCGGTCATCGAATAGGCGCGTGCACGGGATCCGGCGCAAACGTGGATGAACTCACATTCACCACATTTGCCTTGCAACTGGGAAACATCACGCAACTGGGTGAAGATCGGAGAGGTGCGATAGATCGTCGCAAGGTCCGTCTGGCGGACATTCCCGGCAACCAGCGGCAGAAAACCACTCGGGCAGACCTCTCCAATGTGCGAAATAAAAGCCAGTCCGTTCCCGTCCGTCACACCCCGATAAGCCCGAGGCATGTCACCGATCATCCCTGCAACAGGTGATCCCTGGATGGGCAGTGGTCGTCCCCCACTCTGGCGCTTCAACTCTGCCTGACGCTGCATGACATAGCGACGGTAGTGCGGTGCGGCCGTGGTACGAACCGCAAACGACGCGCGTTGTGACAACTCGTAGAGATACTTGAAGACCGTTTCGTACTCATCCGCGTTGAGTTGGTCGTCCAGGCTGGCGCGACCGACTTTGACGAGAAAGAACAGACTCCACATGGCGGCATTGACGCTGGTTGCGATATCCGCGATCCCATCGAGCATCTCCAGATTGCGCCGTGTCACTGTGGTGTTGATCTGGACGGGTAGACCGCACTCCGTGGCCGCCCGCAGAGCGCCCACCGTCCAATCGAACGATCCGGGCTGCTTGCGGAAACCATCGTGGACAGCCGCGTTGGGGCCGTCGAGGCTGAGCGCCATACGCCGCACACCGATCTCCTTGAAACGGCGGACTGCGTCAGCGGTCAGACTCGGAGTTCCACTCGGTGTCACCGCGACCGACAGCCCAAGGTCGACGCCGTAGGACAGCAGTTCATACACGTCGGGGCGCTTGAGCGGATCGCCGCCCGTCATGACGAATACGGGACTCCCGAGATCCCGAATCTGTTCGAGCAGACGTTTCCCTTCTGCTGTAGTCAACTCGCGCGGATCACGCAGACTTTGTGCATCCGCCCGGCAGTGTACGCAGCGCAACTCGCAGGCGCGTGTGGTCTCCCAAATGACCGTGAACGGGGTGACATTGAAATCAATAGCCGCTGGATTCAGCGGTCGTTGCTGGATGGTTTGACTCGCGGAAGAACGCAACTCGTCCATATCGTCAATAACCTCGTCGGATTGGATATCAGAATTAGATCAACGAACATCTTTTGCCAGCGGGCGCGATCATTCCGTCCGTGGCTCACCCAGGGTCCTGCGGAACATCATTCCGCCGGATTTGGCTTCGGCTGTTGTTTTTCTTCGAAACGACGCAGGATTTCCGCCATCGACGGAATTTCGGACCCAACCTCGACTCCACTGATCTCGCCCAGGGCTGGATTACGGTTCGTCGGGGCAGACCCGATGAACAGTTGGGTTTTATCTGGGAACTCCGGCCCACTGGGGAAAACATTCTGTGAAACAAGTTTGCCGTCGACGAAGAGCTGATAGGAACGCGCATCCCCCGAGTAAGTGCCGACGATGTAGTGGGGTTCGCCCGCCTTCCAATCGGAGATATTCAGGCCAAGACCGCGCTCCACACCGTCCTTGTCCAGATACTCGAAACGTAGATAGTTGACGTTCTTTGAAATCTGCAGACCGCTCTCTCCGATCTGAAGAAATGTCGCGTCGTTTTGATCATCCGGTTGCCAGTCCGGCTTGATCCAAAAGGAAAGGGCCCCGTTCGATGGGCTGATTTTTCCGGCATCCGGGACCACCACCTGCGTTTCGGTACCGAATACTTTGTCCGCATCGGACTGATAGGCGATGGCTGGAGCATCATCTCCCGGGACCAGATTCGTATCGGTCCCCGTGGTTTTGTCATCGGGCACATTGTTCTCGTGCCGGGACTCAGTCTTCTCGGCGACATTGGCTGCAGCCCCTGCCATCGGTTCATCCATGATGGGGAGATCACCGCCTCCAGCCGCCGGATGAGCGCCCCCATCCCTCTGAGTGCCACTGGCCTTTCGTGCTTCTGCCAATCGCTGGCGTAGATCGCTTCCCGAAGTCGACGCTCGGCCGGTGACCGTGTCGATATTCGGCCGCGCTGCGAGACCTTG
>CAZEWD010000279.1:0-4127 GCA_964515725.1 uncultured Binatia bacterium (SeqCode) | reverse complement strand
GCTCAATGGGGTTCGGGAGCGCCAGGAGGCAACTATCTAAGCGCCAGTACAGGGTTGGCGGGGGGGGGCGGCGGCGGCGGAGTCGATGTTTCAGCCGGCTTTTCCCAACTATACGTTTATGGCGGAAGCGGGGGAGGTGGGGGAACGACTGTCGGAGGAGGTGGCGGAGGCGGAGGGCGATCCTGGATTCCGGCCAATCCACTTCAGGCGCAGTATCCGGCCCTGATCGTTTCGAGCGAAATGGTTGCGGGCGCCGGTCAATATCCAGGACGAGCGAACGACCCCGACTATCCTGGCCAGAATGTTGGTTTTGGGGGCTTGGGCGAAGCCGGTGGACCGAGTGCGATCGTTTACGCCGTCTACACCGTTTCATTGGCAGCGCCCTCCGCTCCGGCCATTACGAGCGCACTGTCACGGACTGCGGTGGTGGGGCAATCGATCCTCTACACGATCACTGCGACGCAATCGCCGACAAGCTACAGTGCGACTCCGCTGCCTGCCGGACTTGCACTCAATGCGACCACCGGGGCAATTTCCGGGGTCCTGACCAGCGCTGGGCCGGTCAACTCCACCCTCGGTGCGACAAACGCAGCAGGAAGCGGCCAGGCAACGCTCGCGTGGAGCATTGCGAGCGATGCAGCAGCGCCCTCCATCCCCTCGGGTCTGCAGGCGCGGATGCTGAGCTCCAACAGCTTTCGACTCACCTGGACTCCGTCGAACGACAATGTAGCCGTGAGTGCCTATGAGGTGAAACAGGATGCCTCGATCTTGGGAACGGTCGGTACGACGAGCCAGACTGTGACTGGCCTGCAAACCGGATCGACCTATTCGATGTCGGTCCGCGCCGGCGATGCAGTCGGAAACTGGTCGGCCTGGTCTGTCCCGCTATCGGTTCAACAAACCACCGTGGAGCCGCCCACGGCACCCACCGCCCTCAACTACGCCGAACGTACGGACACATCGATTACAATGATCTGGAACGCCTCGTCGGGAAGTTTTCCGATCGCAGGCTATGCCGTTTATCGGGGAGCGACGCAAATTGCGACGACGAGCGAGCGTGTCTTCACCGATACGGGATTACCGGTCAACACCAGCCAGAGCTACAGCGTCCGGGCTTTCGATATTGCAGGAAACGTTTCCTCTGCGAGTGCGACCCTCACGGTAAGCACAACCCAGAACACCTCGATTGATGCGGACCACGACGGCGTTCCCGATGCTATGGAGTCGGTCCTTAGCACCAATGCCTCCTCCAGTGGTGCCAATGACAGTTCAAATCAAACGCAGCTTAAGATAACCCGCCCGCCTCAATGACAACAGCCGTTCACATGACGAGTGTATATCGCGGATGGAAAATTCTTTTCGCCGTTGCCGCCGCCGCTCTCGCGACACACGTGGGTTACGCCCAGGATACTGGCACTTTCAGGGCCAGGCCCGACGAAACGCGGGAGCAGACTGAGCGCAGGCGCATCCAGGTTCAAACCTGGGACCAGGCGAAGCGGTCGGCGAAGGGCGACCTGCCAGCAGCGGCGGAAGCCGCGGTGCTTCAACTCAACCTCGCGCCAGCGCGCTCGTCGGCATGGCATTTCGAATCGGCCCACCGCCTCCTCCACCTGTCGCAGGACTTGATCAACGAAGGAGGATCAAAGTCGGTTTTGAAACTGATCGAGAGCGCCCAGATGCACCTGCGCGAAGTCGAACGCCTGTCCTCCAACGCTCGTGAGCGCGCCAGCGCGAAGTCGACGCTTGCCTACATCGAGGAGCGTTTCATGGGAGACCTCAAGGCAGCAGCACTACTCTACGCGGAAGCGATTGCGTTGTCCCCGGAAAACTCTCCTTCGGCCAGGGAGAATTCCGAACGACTGAAGCGGGGCGCTGAGTTCAACAAGGGACTAAGAAACGTGATCGCGCCCAAATGAACAGCTCACGCGACTTGCGCCTTTCCAGAACAACGACAATGCGTCTCCTTGTGGCAGCACTTTTCCGGTTGCGGGCCACAGGCATTGTCAGGACGGCGCTGCCGTTTATGTGCCTGATCGCCTCCGTTGCGCAAGCTGGACCAAGTATGGGCGTCCCCGTGCGTATCTGGGGCACCGCATCGGGGATTGGAAACGGCAGTTTCACGATCGCGGGAACCTTCCTCGCATCGACTCCGACCGGCAACGATGGATACACCTCGGTGACCGAGTCTGCGCCCTCGGAAGAGCCCAACGATCTTACGGTCAAGCTTCCGATGGTCCGGGTCAATGTGGGCCAGAGTTATACATTGTACCTCACGGGCATAAACTACTACACCGGCACCATCTACTTCGCTCCCACGCCGGGCTACCGCGTGATCGTCAACAACCAGGTTCGAAGCAGTATTCAATGCGGGGTCAATACGCCGATCACCTTTACGGTTGAACATACTGGCCAACACCCTGGCCTCGCCGGTATGGCGTCGAGCATCTCGAACACGGGCCTGGAATGGCGGGTTCCGCTCGGCACAACCCGGAACGGCGATTCTGCCGGTGATCTCGTGCTTCGGGGTACGGGCTTGGGCGCCTCCATTCTGGACGGTGCCACCTTCAGCTACGAGCCGACCTCGCCGGAAATCGAGGTCGTGCGAAACTCGTATGGAATACAGAAGATTCTCGCGAACCAAGTTGCCGTCGAAGTGAGTATTGGGACGAATTTTGTCGTGGACTGCTACTTCCCACCGGCGGACGGAGGAGATCCTTTTGGCTACCCCATCGCGACCAAGTTCGCGAGGTACCTGGGCGAGAGGATCGGAAGCGGACTGAAAATCACCCGGTCAACGTATGGAACGGCTTTTCCCCAGTCGATCCCGCTGCGAACCGAGACGATGTTTCTCGAACGAAGTGGAAGCTGGCCGAATCTTCTGTGGACGAAAACCGATTGGGTGGAGACCGGCCAGACCGCCGCAAAAGAGGTGATCACACAGAGTACCGGAACAAGTCCGGGCAGGACCGAAAGTATCCAGGTGAAGGCGCCCGGTGCGGGGGGCGCGATCGCACTCAATGTGACGAGGACCTATGAGGACTTGGCGAGCGGCGAAATGCTCGTGGCCGAGACGGTTGGAACGGGCAGTGCGCTGAGCCGCACATTTCAGTACTACACCGACCCCACGCAGGCGGGTAGTTTTGCCCAGCTAAAATCGGCCACACTTCCCGGAGGATCGTGGGTCGCCTACGATTACTATCCAAGTACCCTGGAACCAGCGACAATGCCGGCCGGGCTCATAAAATACGCTTACCGGCCCTACCGGAATGCGCCCTCGACCGTTTCCCACAATCCCGGCAGCGGCGAAGTGACGTACTACGAATATAATTTTGTCCTGAGATGCGATTCCGCTCACCCGACCTTGATCGAGAAGCGCGTCAACGGTGTGCTGAAATCGCGTTCGGTGATCACCTATGAAATCATAGGAACCTCGTGGATGGGGACAAACATGAAGTCGGTGAGGACCGATTCGACGGGGAGTTCGGCGAGTCTGGTCACGACTTCATACTACTGGGAATTACCCTCCGGGGGGAGGCTGCCTATCTCGGAAGTCCTCCCCGACGGAATCAAGAAAGCAAGTACATATGAATATGGCACGTGGTCGGGGTCGACCTTCTCCCCGAACGCCACGGGCCGCGCAAGCAAGACCACACTGTATGTGGGAACCGGAGTCCCCGGGGGAATGCCAGACACCACTGCCGGGGAATCGACCAAAGAAATCCTCTACCGCAACAACAATGCCCTGGTCACGCGGAAGGAGAATTACACGTTTGGTGCGATTATAGCGAATTCATGGTGGTACCCGGAAACCTACTCCGATTACACCTATGATTATTCCGGTTTGCTCCTGTCGGAAACCAACAACAACGGTGAGAAATCGGAATCGACCTATGTTGCCCGGAGAAAAACGAGCACGACCGATACCGACGGGGTCGTGACCACTTTTGGGTACGATTATTCCAATCGGCTGATTTCGTCGGTGCGCACCCAGTACGAGTCGATCGGTAAACTCACCTCGCTCTACACCTATGACGCGATGGGCACGGTCGTGCGCGAGGAGAAACGAGGCTGGGATGGATCAACATTGGTGTCGCTCAAGACATTTGACGACGCAGGACGCCTGACCT
>CAZEWD010000278.1:0-4148 GCA_964515725.1 uncultured Binatia bacterium (SeqCode) | reverse complement strand
TGCGGTGATCGGTGTGCCGTCGTGGGAACCGAACAGGTGCTTGTACTCGTCGGGAGGGCTGTAAGGATCGTGAACCTGGTAGGTATGGAGAAAGAGGAAGAATTGCTTGTCTCGGTTCCGTCTCAGCCAGTCTTTTGCTCTGGCAAAGGTGACGTCGATTTGCCCGAGCGGCACCATGATGTCGGGGCTGACGTTCTCGACGTAAGTATTGAAACCACGGCCAAATCCATGGTGATGCGCGAGCCATCCATCTTCGGTTACGGCTCCGGTCTCGATATCATTGGCACGCAGATATTCGGTCATGGTCAGAATATAATTGGGCAGCACTTCCGCCCCCGTTTTCAGTAGATGGACGCATGGCTGGACGCCCGTAAACATCGTCATGTGGGCCGGTGACGTAATTACGGACGCCGCCACACAGTGGTCGAAGATGACCCCTTTCTTGCCGAAAGTTTCGGCGATGAACGGTGCGGTATCGTGTTGGTAGTCGTAGCTACTGAGATGGTCAGCCCGCAGCGTGTCGATGGACAGTAGAATGACGTTCCGCGCCGATGATGGACGCGGTGTGCGAGCAAAGATCGTAGGGTTGCCCCATTGCACGAAGGAGTATGCTCCCGGACCGGGCTTCTGCACTCTCGTCTTGAAGCGGAAGCTTGTTTGCTGGCCTGAGAGCTTGTCGAGAGCGACGTCTCGGTCCAGCCAACCGCGTTGCTCCTCGCGGGATGGATCGACGGTCTCTGCAAAAATGGACTGGCAATTATCGCGACGGCAGGCATCGATTTCAAAGGTGACGGCACCCTGTTCCCAGGCAATGCGTGGAATCGCGAGTGCGAAGGACAGCCGTGCGCCTGGGGGAACCGTCACTGGGTCGGAAGTTGTGGTTCGTTCGAGAGATTTCTCAATTGCGAATGCTTCGACGTAAAGCTCGACTGTTTCACCAGGGGATGCTCCCTCGGCGACAAGCTCAATCGGAACGGCACGTTGATGGGGGAGGGGGCGTACTGCAACCGTCTGCTCTGGTAACTGCGTCCATTTCTGTTCCCGTTGCAACTGGGGTCGGATAACGACCCGTTCGACTGTTTCCCATTGCTCCGGGAGACTCGGCTGGAACGTCACCTTTCCATTATCGCCGACTGTAAATGTCTTACCTAGTAGAAGCAGAGATCGTTGGAGGGGCTGGAGCACATATCGCGTGTCGTGCGTATCGTCCAATGTCGTCGTAGGTAAATGAACGGTGGTGGGATTCTCCCTGGTTCCTCTCGGCTGATCCGTCGATGATGCGGCTGGCATGAGTCGGACAACGGGTTTCATCACCGTTTCTGGGGTTTCTGAGGACCGACAGGAGTTCAAACAGAGCAGACCTGCCGTCAGGAGAGCGAATGGCAAAATTCCACGACACTTCTTTTGGAACACAATCATTCGTACCAGGAACCTCCAGCGTTTCGATGGGGACTGTGTATGGCGTGCTCGTCCCATCTTAGTTGCATGGTTCGAGTTCCACAAACGGGGAACTCGCTTACCCATCCATTTCCGGCCGATACTGACTTATTCCATACGGTGAGGAGGCGGTGGGATTCCAGACTGTGTCGAAGGGCTGGTTCGATGGGCCGAGTCTGGCTTTTGTTCCACAGCAAGGCTTCCGATCCTGATTCTGCGCGTTTTGGATTGGCGCCGATGCCTGACAGCGGAGACCTCATCAATCCTTGCGTCTACCACTTTGCGTAATGGCGTTCCGCGTAGCCAAGCTGGCTCTCGATGCGCAGCGTTTCGTCCGCCTCCGTGCGCAAAGTGCCGTCGTAACGACCGATGAGTTGGGTGAAATTCGTCGCCACGAGAATTGCATGGACGCGTTCGCGGTGCGCCGCCTCGGGCACGAATCGCAGATCGACGCGGCCGTCGATCGAGGTCATCCGCCATGGGAGCATCACATCTGTACGGTTGTATTGGAACAGCACCGGACCGACCTGGTGTAATCGCCCATTGAGCCAGAAGCAGTTTTCACTGAAACTCGTCTCATTCACGCCGCACGACACGTTCATACCGACCACGCGTCCATCCGTCGCATGGCCGGCGATACAACCCCAATTCCAGAAAGTGTGCCGGCGCATGTATCCGGCCGTCCAGTCGTGATGCCCGAGCGCCCCGATTTCCGCGAGATCGAATTTCCGTCCGTTTACCCGCAGTGTTCCGGTGATCCGGTGTCCTGCCGTGTTCCGGGCGAAGACGAAACCCGAACCTCCGGCGGGTGTGCAGATGCGCATGGGTTCCAGAGGGCTGGTCTGGGATCCGGGACCTTCGACCTTTGCGCCCGGAACATCGCTGGTTGCCGAACACAACTCCGTTGTGACGGACCCGGCATTATCGTTCGTCGTTTCCTCGGCAAACGTGGCATTGATTTCAAATCCGTCGCGCAGATGCACCTCCAGGTGTCGGGTGCGTGGCTGAATCGTGCCCCGCATCTGGATGAAGTCCCGCCCGGAGCGGAACTCTGTAGTGCCGGATTCTGGTTGCTGATCGAACCAGAGCCCTGCTGCCAGGGGACGTTGAAAGCTGCGTTCTATGATCCAGCGTGTCGCCGGATCATAGGCGTACACGAACGCCGTGCCGGCATATTTCACGTCGGCGACGGCGCAGCCGAAAACGAGTTGTTCCGAGATACCACCGAGGAACTCGAACTGGTTGAAGGCGAAACGCCGCCGGAGCCACCCGACGCGCCGATCCATCTCGTCGAACAGAGGGAAGTCCCGGTGGTTCACCTCCTCGATTGGCTCAGCAAAGATACCAAACCGCGCCGACCCGTTGGATTGGATGAGCTTCATTCCGGGCGAGTCTCCGTTCCGTATACGATCGATTGATCGTGGCGCGACCAATCGCCAACGAGGGAACGGTACCTTGCGCCTGGTGCGGCGGCCGGGACGATCACCCGGCCGGTTTCCACCGGCCGGTCCCCTTCATCGGTCCAGCAGGTCCAGTTTCTCGCGTGCCTTGAACTCCTCGCGCAGCCCGTCGTAGTCGGCTCTGGTGAACGGCTTATAGGCCGTGTCACCGCGCTGGCGCCAGAAGATCTGAGCGTCCGGGATGCGGTTCAGGTCGAAGTGTACCTTCTTGTAATTGCGCACCAGAACTTTCTGTGTCTGCGTGTACTCGAAATCATTGACGATTCGCACGAAGTCGGGGAACCATTTGCGATCCATATCGGCACCGCTGATCTGGGCTTCGCACCAGTCGAAAAATCCCTGTGGATCAAAGGGTGTGCCGTCTTTCAGTTTCAATGAAGCCATGACCAATTCGTCGGCAACCGAGCAGGGAACCCCGTAGGCGACGGCCAGGGCGACGTCGTCATGCTCACCAATGATCCGTCCGACCTGCGCGGCGGAGAAGTTCTCGCCGTCCTTGCGGATCCAGTCGTCCGTTCGTCCATCGAAGTAGAGGTGTCGCATCCCGTTCAGAATGAGGATGTGCCCGAGATCACCGGAGTGGTACACGCCGTTACGGTATTTTTCGTTGTTGGCTTCCGGATTGTCGAAGTATCCCTGGAAAAGCGATGTGTCTGGTGCGACGCGGCAGATCTCTCCCACTGCACGGTCGTAGTTGAGCAACTTGCCATCGGGACCGAGTTGTGCCGGCTCGCACTCCTTGCCGTCGGGGCCGAGAATCTTCACTGCGTCGTCCATGAGGGTACCGACACTGCCGCGTGGATCTCCCTTACGGCGGAAGGTGCTGATGGCTGCTTCAGTCGACCCATACAACTCAAACATATCTTCCAGGCCCATCCAGCGTGTAAACTTGTCGATGTCCGGTGGCGCCGCGCCATTGCCCACGGCGTACTTCATCGTGTTCTTCGGGTTGTTGGTGATTTCACGAGCGATACGTTCCTCGTCATCGCCATATTCCTTTTCGATCGCGGCAAGGACGTAGTGCACCGGTTCGCCGACGTAGTTCCAGTAGGTCACACCGTACTTGAACACATCGGGTACGAACTGGCTGGCGCTGAAACGCTCGCGGATTCCCATGCTGCCGCCGACCCAGAAGGCGGGCATGAGACCCACAAACATCGAATTCGAGTGGAACAACGGCATACAGCCGTAGCCGACGTCATCCGAGGTCAGTCCGAGGTTGGAGGCCGTCACCCGGAACCAGTATGTCTG
>CAZEWD010000277.1:0-4181 GCA_964515725.1 uncultured Binatia bacterium (SeqCode) | reverse complement strand
CATACGCTGGCGGCGACTGGTACCGATCCAGCGCTGGAAGGGAACTTCAGTGTGATGTTGAAGGATGGCAGCATGGTGGAAGCCGAACCTGTCTTCCAGCGACTACGCCGCCATCTCGAGAATTACACGCCGGAGAAGGCCTCAGAGATCTGCGGTATCCATCCCGACAACATCCGTGCGCTGGCGCGCAAGGTGGCGACCCGAAAAACCAAGATCTTCATCGGCTGGAACTCGGGCAAGTATTACCACGGTGATCTCATGGAACGCTCCATGGCGTTGCTGTTGGGGCTTACAGGCAACTGGGGCAAAAAGGGAACGGGTACACGATCCTGGGCTGCTGCTGGCTGGGACGGCATGGCGTTCATGTCGGACAAGGGCGTTCCAGGCCAGGAAGCCGCACGTACCGCGCATCAGGCGCGCACGCTCATGCGGCGTCTCATGTCGCTCGACGATCCGACACGAACCCTGGAGATGGTCACCAACCATGTCTCGGCGATGAATCCGGAACTGGGCGGGTTTGGCGCAATGATTCCACCGGCCTTCCTCTGGTATTACCAGTACGGATACAAGGATCGCTGGAACGACCGCGAGAATCACGATCCGTCGATGAAGCGCAGCTTCGACGAATATGTGAACGAAGCCATCGACAAGGGTTGGTTCGGTTCTCACTGTTCGTCGGCGTACCGGGAAGTGGAGCCTCGTGTGCTCTTCGAGTCGGGCGGCAACATGCTGCGCCGCCAGCGTGGCGGACAAAAGCTGCTGCTGGAAAAATTGTGGCCCAAACTCAAGATGATCGTTTCAGTGGACTTCCGTATCAATACGACGGGACTCTACTCCGATATCATCCTACCGGCTGCCCAACACTACGAGAAACTCAGCATGAGCATGCCGTCGGTGCACCATTTGAACTGGGTGCTCACCGATCGCGCAGTACCACCCCCGGGCGAAGCACGCTGTGAGCATGACATCGGGATCATGATCCTCGAGGCGATCGAACGGCGGGCAGCGGCGCGCGGCATGACGCAATTCACAGACCGCAAAGGAATGCCCCGTAGCCTGCAAGGGATGGTGGCACGCAACACACTCAACGGAGCAATGCGGGACGAAGAGGCTTTCTATGACGAGAGTGTCCGGGACAACGCCGTCTACGGCATCCTACCGGAAGGCAGCTCTCTCGCCGTGCTACGTGAAAAGGGATACATTCGCTGGACCGGGTGGGGGCTGGCCGGCCATGGAGAGGGCCAGGCTTCGACGATCAAGAAGGATGAAGTGCACAATCCCTTGCGCTGGCACACGGAGGATAAGGTGCCGTATGCCACACTCGTGCGCCGCGCGCAGTTCTACATCGACCACGAATGGTTCCTGGAGGCTGGCGAGGAACTGCCGACGCACAAGGACACACCGCCGCACGGTGGTCGCAACCGGCGCTTCCAGATGACCAGCGGACACAACCGTTGGAGCATCCATTCGATGAACATGACGAATCGCCATCTTCTCAACACTCACCGTGGCGAGCCTTTCGTCTTCATCAATGACAAGGATGCCGCCAGTCTTGGTGTCAACAACGGCGATCACATCAAACTGGTGAGTGATGTCGGCGAGTGCATTCTCCAGGCAAAGGTCACGCCTGCCTGCCGGCCCGACCAGGTGATCGTCTACAACGGGTTCGAACCGTTCATGCACAAGAATTGGTATGGACAGTCCGACATCGAACCTGGCCATGTGAAGTGGCTCGGTTTTGCGGGAGGGTATGGCCATCTGGCCTATCGCCCGACAGCCTGGCAGCCGATCCCGGCGGATCGTGCCGTGCGGGTCGATGTGGAAAAAGTGAAGTAAAAGGAATCCTGGCCCTCGCCCTCGCTTTGGGGGCGAGGGCGATCGGGCGCTCGAGTTGCGCTACAGACCGGACACATGGGTAACACTCAAAGGCACAGAGGATGTTACCTATGATGTCACCACCATTGTTGGCAGCACCCACGTTGCCGGCCGTGTCTCCCATCGGTTCGTGATCCCAGGTGAGGACCGGTAAGATCTCGCTTTTTGTTGGAACAGCCTGGTCGCTCTTGACTCCCGAATGGCTGTGGGCTTGCATGCGGGGCATACATGCATTGGCATGTGCTGATGCGTAGTCGAACACGACCCCGGTGTGTGATGGGAATTGATCTGGCCGGGTCCGAAAGATTGAAGGGACGAATGTCGTGAGTAAGCAGACCCCTTTTGCTGGTCGCCTGCCGAAACCGTCGAAACGGACGGCTGGCCGCACTGAGGCAGCACAGGTTCCTGTCAATATCCGGCTTTTTGGTATCGGACTCGATCCGCAGGAACGTATCAACATCAGAAAACAACTGGGTTCCAAGCTGGGGAAGTATGCAACATCGATCGAACGTGTCAGTGTCCGTCTGGCGGACGTGAATGGACCCCGTGGTGGCATCGATAAGCTGTGCCGGATCAAGGTCGTGTTGAGTGGCCTGCCGAGCGTATTCTTCGAATACCAGGCGACATTGCTGAAGGACGCCCTGAACGGAGCACTTGCCGGTGCGGAACGGACGGTGCGCCGCAGTGTCGAGCGCCGGCATGCCAAACCATTGAAGGAATCCGTCCGCCGCCGGCCGCGTCGAACCGGATCGGCTGACGAGGAATCCTGAGTTTTTCACCTGACGAGAGAGAGTCTGTCTCCATACCGGACCGATGGATCGAAAATGGAAGCTCTGACCGCAGACCAACGCGAAAGCCTCACTCGGCAACTGAATGAACGTAAGCAGTTCTTACGCGGTGAAATTCAGGCCGGGCTCGTGCGGATGCGCACCGAAGGGTACGAGGAGCAACTATCGGGTACCTCTGACGTCGGAGACGAATCTCTGGCTACGCTGATGACCGACGATACGAATATCGAAGTGGCCCGAGCCGCAGCCGAACTGCAGGATATCCTTGGGGCGGAAGCCCGACTTGCGGCCGGTTCATATGGCCAGTGTATCGATTGCGGCACATCGATTCCGTATGCCCGGCTTGCCGCATATCCCACCGCAAAGCGCTGTCTCGACTGTCAGAAAATCCGTGAAGCGACCCGCGCACCGTCTGGGCCGCGTTGATCCACGGAGAGGCGGGACCGGATCAGAGTAGGTTTGCCGTTCGAGCAGGGAGGGCCGTCACGGTCTGAACCCAGACGCACGTGTCAACGAGGTTCGAGGTCGACCCGTGTACCGCTGCCCCAGGGGCGCACGTTTACGCGCAACGGCAGGAACTGCTCGATGAGCCAGAGCGTGGTTTGCGCGTGCGAGGATAGCTCGCGCGTGAGGAAACAGGACGGCCCCTGCGCCAGTGCCAGATAGATCGGCAACTGATCTGCCGCGTGGATATCGAGTGTCGCCCCCGAGGTGAGGTCGTCGCGTAGCATCTGTGCCGCGGTGGTGGCGATCTGCTCAGCGGGAACACCTCGCTGCGCGACTTCGGCGCCACCCAGCAGCGTGTGTGCCGTGCGCGCCCACAATACGATGGCTCCACCCGTCCCGATTGCCTGGGCCCGCCCCAACGATTCGGACTCGATCGCGAGCGGCGCCAGGTCCGCCAGCATCCGGTGCGATACTTCGCGCATGCGTTTCGCAATATGGTCCGGCAGATTCGCCACATGGGCAATGCCGCAAATCTCCCGCACCGCACCCGCAGCTTCCAGACGCACCCCTGTAAGGCGGGCCGGCGTCACCACGACGCTGATCTCGCCGCCGCCGCGCGGGTAATAGCCGCGGCGCCGCACGGTCAATTCCACCGGGGCGCCCATGCGCGCCAGCAGTGGCAGCAGGACGAACCGCAGGTAGTCCAGCGGTGGCGCGGCGAGCACATCGGTGCCGCCGATCAGACGGATGTGCACCGGTGTGCCAGCGTGTAGGGCCGCGGGCAACAGGGCCTGCAAAACCAGGGTCACGCTGCCCGCGGTGCCAATATCGAAACGGAACTCGCCGCCGCGTAATTCCCCCGGTCTGAAGATCAACTCCGGTGAGCGCAACGCCAGCCCTTCGGTCTCGGCCGCGCACAGGGCGGCCACCGCCGCGACCGCTGTGAGATGCTGTGGCGCAAGGCCCGGAGATTTCCGACGCGCCCGGATATTGATCAGACGTAACGGCTCGCGGGTAATCGCGGACAGAGCACAGGCGGTGCGGACTACCTGACCGCCACCTTCTCCGTGC
>CAZEWD010000276.1:0-4204 GCA_964515725.1 uncultured Binatia bacterium (SeqCode) | reverse complement strand
TCATCTCGTCCTCGAGACCCTCCCCATCGGACGATTTGGTCACCGTCTCCTGGCCGCCGTGATGGATGCGCGATCCCCATTCGGGCAGGATGCAGTACGGGAGATTGCCGATATTGATGTCGAACTCGGGATCGATGTGTTCAAAGCCCTCCAGCATTTTGGCATAGTAGGGTGCCATGTCGGTGTACCGCGGCATGATGTCCCGCAAGTAGGCTTCGTCGCGCTCACCCGTGCTTTCAGGGCGTACGATATCAATGTGCAACTGGCGGATCCCGTACCGTTTCACCAACTCGGGATAGTGCGGCAGCGAACGATAGCTACGCTCATTCACACACATGTTTGCCGTGACGAGTTGCCCCCGTCGTTGTAATTCGCCCAGTCCGTGCAGGATTCGCTGGAATGACTCTGCACGGCCTGTCGTGGCCACGTGCGATTCTTCCGTCGCACCCTGGATTGAAATTCGCCATTCGAAACGCCCGAGCGCAGTGATCGAGTCGATGAACCCAGGATGGGGAAACATCACACCATTCGTGAAGATGACGATCTGTTCGAACCCCAGGTCCACGGCTCGGGTCAGGGCCGTGAGGAAGTGTTTGTGTATGGTGGGTTCTCCACCGAGAAAGGTGAGGTGTGTTGCGCCGGCTGCTCGGGCCTGCTCGAGTGCCTCCAGGATGGGCTCGATGGGTACGGGCCGGGCAATTTTCAGCGCCGTAAGTTGCCCACTCGAACAGAAGACACAGCGGTTGTTGCACAGATGCCCGAGTTGGATTTCGAATCGATGCCCCGACTGCGAGGTCGTGACATTTGTGGCCGCACGGCGGTCTTCCGCCGTGATATTGGTGGTGGCCCCCATTGCCGGCATATCGTAGACTGAATAAGTACGAGACGGCAAGGTAGGGTCTGACGGAATGATCCCAACGGGCGAGTGGACCGCCGGAGACGTGGATGTGCGCTCTTCTTGTTGAACAGAACAGACATCACGATGTCACATAGGCAGGACGCCGGACCCGGGACACCATGAGACCCGAGCTGATTTTCACGAATCTAAGGTGCAATCAGAATTGCACCTATTGCACGTTTCGGCGTGCAACGGATGATCTCCGGGCCATCCGTCCGCAGGCGATCCGCGCCGAGATCGAACGGGCGGTTGCTGCCGGTGCGCGTGAAATCGTGTTCTCGGGTGGTGAACCGACTATGCGCGCCGATCTGGCTGCCTTGATTGCCCATGCACGGGCGTGTGGGGCCGAACAGGTGACACTCGAAACCAACGCCACACTGATCGACCAAGCTCGTGCTGCCACGTTCAAAGAGGCGGGACTCACCCTGGCCCGTGTGAACTTCACGGCAACAGGTGAACTCCTGGACCGGATCACTCGCGACCCGGGTGGCCACCTACGTACGGAAGCAGGCTTGCGAGCCCTTTCTGCTGCGGATGTACCGATCGAGTTGGTCGTCGTTGCTGTACGGTCGACCGTCGATACCCTGGGTGATCTGCCCAGTCATGTATTTCAAATCCTGGGGCCGGCACACTCCCTGCGCGGGTTCATGATCCGCGTCCCTGTGGACAGTCCCGATCCCTCCGAGCTTTTGCCTTATGAGGCGATTGTGCCTGCTCTGCGTGAATTGGAGAAAGCGGCTCGTGCGGCAGGTGTCATGGTCAAGCTCGCTCCAGACCATACGATTCCCCCGTGTGTGTTTCCACAAACCCTCCACATCGCGCACCTGTTTTCCCTCACGCCAGGCACGCGGCGGCGAGACAGCCACCAGCAACTCGAGATCTGCGCAAAATGCGAGGTGAACGACCGGTGTTCGGGTATCCCCACGGTGTATCTCGACCGGTTTGGTGCGCCTTCGCAGATGGAACCCATCACGGAAGACCGCGTGCGCCGGCGATTGTCGTTGATCTCGAGCGTGGAGGAGCAGATCCGACGAGAGTTGGTGCAGCCCAATCGGTACACATCACCACGGACGGGTGCGGTTATCGAGGAAGCTCTGATTCGAATCAACTTCCACTGTAACCAGAGCTGCCGTTTTTGTTTCGTATCGACACACCTTCCAGCAGCCTCGGACGAGGAGGTTCGCCGCTCCATCATCGAAGCCGGTAAGGCCGGAAAACAAATTACCTTGACGGGGGGTGAACCGACCCTGAATCCCAGACTGGTAGAGTATGTAGAACTGGCCAAGGTACACAGTCACCACCCTGTGGCGGTGCAGTCCAATGCGGTACGCCTTGCCGATCCGGAACTGACCCGCCGTTTGGTCGAGGCAGGGATGATTAGTATCCAGGTGTCCCTCCATGCGACTGAAGCGGAATTGTCCGATGCGATTACCGGTGCGCCGGGAACATTCGAAAAGACAGTCGCCGGCATCGACAACCTGCAGGCATATGAATCGATCAAAACGGTGGTGAATTTCGTCATCACGCAACAGAACTATCTCAATCTCGTACCGTTTGTCCGTTTTGTTGCATCCCGCTGGCCTCGTGTTTTTCTGAATTTTTCGTTCGTTGCAGCTTCGAGCGATGTAGTGCCCAAGGAAAAGGCGCTCGTGCCTCGATACTCAGACGTATTGCCGCAGATCTTTGCCGCCATGGAGGAGGCCCGCCGCCTCAACCTGGACTTCGGTGGATTTGAATCCATGTGTGGGATCCCTCTTTGCCTGGTCCCCACGGAAGAACGGTGGTTCCTGATGCATGACATCCCGGCTGGATACGATGGCGGGGAGTTCATCAAACCACCGGTCTGCGAGAGCTGCAGCCTGGTACGGAAGTGTTACGGACTACGCCGCGGTTATTATGACCTCTACGGTGCCGATGAATTGCAAGCGGTGCTGGACGACCCGCTACAGAAAGCAGCGGTAAAATGAGAGAACGGATCCGACTCGGACAGAGTCCGCTCGAAACAGTCCCACTTGGCGCCGGATGCTGGGCCTGGGGCGATCGGCGCTTCTGGCATTATGGGGAGACCTACGGGCCACGTGACGTGGTCGATGCCTTTTCGGTCTACGCCGCAGCGGGACTGGACCTGTTCGATACAGCGGAAGCATACGGTTGGGGTAAGAGCGAGCAGATCCTGGGAGCTCTGTTGCGAAAAAGCGGGCACAGGGCAGTGGTGGCAACGAAGTATGCTCCCATGGCGGGACGCGGCGGTGTCGAAGCGATCCACAAAGGCCTGCAAGGTAGTCTGAAACGCCTCGGCTTGAGGCACATCGATCTCTATCAACTTCATTGGGCCGATCGCGAAGAAACACCGATTGCGCCAACGATGGGAGCGTTCGCCGATGCCGTCGAACAGGGCCTGGTCCGCGCCATTGGCGTGAGCAATTTCAGCGGCGGGGAGGTGCGTGAGGCTCATATGGCCTTGGCGGAGCGCGGTATTCCGCTGGCCACGGTTCAGGTACGTTACTCATTGCTGTGCCGCGCACCGGAAGTCGACGGCGTGCTCGATACCTGCCGGGAACTCGGGGTAACGCTACTTGCCTACAGCCCACTGGAGCAGGGCCTGCTGACAGGAAAGTACGGTGGTGGAAACCGTCCGAAGGATGGGCGTGCGGAGCTGGAGTCGTTCACTTCACGCAACATCGCCGCAGTGACTCCTCTCTTCGCTTTGTTAAACGAAATCGCCCGTCAACGAGGTGTTTCCATGGCAACAATCGCCCTGGCCTGGCTGCTGGCACAACCCAGCGTGATTCCACTGGCAGGCGCGAAAAACGGAGAACAGGCTGCCGACAATGTGCAAGCGCTGGGACTGGTCCTGAGCAAGCCTGAATTGGATGAACTCGATAAAGCCTCACAACCCTGGCGAGTGCCCCTTGCCGCATGAAGGCCACGGCGCCGGGGTTGCAACCTCATTCTGATCGATCGAACAGAGTGCCTTTGATTCTCTCAATCCATGCAAGCTGAGCACCCCGATAAGAGCACTGCCCCGAGCGCACCGATCTTCCTGAAAAAGGTGATCCCCGAGGAGTTGCCGGTGACTCCCGGCAGTGGTGTTCTCTTTCGTTTTGGCGAGCAGTGTAACAACGGCTGCCCCATGTGCCCCAACACGGGTGATCCCGCGCTTTTCTATCACTCCCCTGAGGAGTTGGTACGCCGGCTCGACTTCGTCCGCCAGCGAGGCTTCCAGCGTATCGTCGCCACAGGGGGAGAGCCGACGATCCATCCTGGATTCTGGACGATCATCGAGCGGGTGGCCGACTACGGCAT
>CAZEWD010000275.1:3396-4216 GCA_964515725.1 uncultured Binatia bacterium (SeqCode) | reverse complement strand
TGCCGTGCGCGGCCCAGGACGAATGCCAGGGATATAGCCACCAAATTTCTTCATATTGTCGGCAACGTCATTCGTATTGAAGGTGACCGCAGTATAAAAATAACAAAAGAAGATGATGAGAACGACATATAGAGCATCGTAAAACCAGCCGCCCGGGGTAAGATATTCGGCTGCCTGCCGGGCAATCGGGTGGTCGACGAAGCTGGCGATGGTCCCGGGGAAAACGAGGAGTGACGAGGCAAAAATCGGGGGAATCACACCTGAGGTATTGAGCTTGAGCGGCAGATGGGAGCTTTGCCCACCGTAGATACGGCGGCCGACGACCCGTTTTGCGTATTGCACGGGAATCCGGCGCTGAGCTCGTTCGACAAAGATGATCAGGGCCACCACCCCCACCATGAACAACGTGAGGCCAAAGAGAACGAGAACACCCATCTCGCCCTCACGCACGAACTCCAGGGCTGTGGCGCCGGCCGAAGGCATGCCGGCCACGATACCGGCAAAAATGACAAGCGAAATTCCGTTTCCAATCCCACGTTCGGAGACCTGTTCGCCCAGCCACATGATAAAGATGGTCCCACTCGTGAGAGTCAGCACGGTCATGCAGGTGAAAGCGAATCCCGGTGCGTAGACGATGGGGCTCCCGCCGGGGGATTGTAGTTGCCCGAGACCGACACTGATGAAAGTTCCTTGGATCAACGCCAGCAAGACGGTGCCATAGCGGGTGTATTGCGTGATCTTACGCCGCCCGATTTCTCCCTCCTTGGAGAGCCTCTCGAGATGCGGAATGACCACCGTCAGCAACTGCAAAATGATCGAT
>CAZEWD010000275.1:0-3386 GCA_964515725.1 uncultured Binatia bacterium (SeqCode) | reverse complement strand
ACGGCATGATGCCCAGCGCAAAGATCGAGAACCTCTCCAGAGCACCCCCCGAAAAGAGGTTCACCATGCCGAACATGGTGTTACTGGCTTGCTGGAAGAAATCGGCAAGAGCTTTGCCATCCACTCCCGGTGTTGGGACATGGACCCCGATGCGATAGACCGCCAGCATACCGAAGGTGAACAATAATCGGCGCCGGAGCTCCGGGATCCGGCCAGCATTCTGGAAACCCTGAAACACCTCAGACGACCTCGACGGTACCGCCCGCTGCTTCGAGTTGCTTTTTTGCAGCGTCGCTGAACTTGTTGGCACGCACCGTGAACGCTTTGCTCACGGTCCCCTTGGCGAGAATCTTCAGCGGGCGCGCAGGCCCCTTGATGATCGACCGGGCACGGAGAAGTGTGTCGTCTACGACGCTGCCGGCATCGAAGAAAGCTTCGAGTTGTGCAAGGTTCACGATCGAATACTCGACGCGAAACGGATTGTAGAATCCCCGTTTCGGGAGCCGCCGTTGCAAAGGCATCTGTCCGCCTTCATAGCCCGGCGGAGTATTCCCTCCGCTACGCGAACCACGGCCCTTGTGTCCGCGTGTGGCGGTCTTCCCATGGCCAGAGCCGGGACCACGACCCACACGCTTTCGCTTCTTTGTTGCGCCAGGCGCCGGCGCAAGACGGCTCAGATCCATTTATCGCTCCACCTCAATCAAGTGTTGTACCGCGCGAATCCGCCCCTGAGTCGCAGCGCCATCCCTGACGACGGCGGTGCGGCCAACCCTGGTGAGCCCGAGTGCCCGCAGGGTCTGGCGCTGTCGTTGTGTGGAACCGATCGGACTACGCACCAATCGAATCTTGAAGGTTGCCGCATCAGCCATGAGAGGGCCCTCGCAATTCCTCGAGACTTTTGCCGCGCAGATTTGCGATCTCTTCGGGCGCCCGTAATTGCAGCAACGCCGCCATGGTGGCCTTCACCATGTTATGCGGATTGTTGGAGCCGATGCATTTTGTCAAAACATTGCGCACGCCGGCCGACTCGACGACTGCCCGCACACCCCCACCGGCGATCACCCCTGTGCCGTCAGCCGCGGGACGCAGGAGGACGTGCCCCGAACCGAAGAAACCTTCCACATCGTAAGGAATGGTTCCCGCGAGGAGGGGAACGGTGACCATCGACTTTTTCGCGCTCTCGATCCCCTTGCGGATCGCCTCGGGTACCTCATTGGCCTTTCCCAGGCCATACCCGACGCGGCCGTTTCCGTCTCCAACGACGACCAATGCGCTGAAACTGAAACGGCGGCCGCCTTTGACCACCTTGGCAACGCGGTTGATCTGGACGACCTTCTCCTTGATGTCCGAGCTTCCGGAATCGGTGCGATCTCTGCCTCTCGTTATCGCCATACTCACTCTCGCAATCTGCTCAGAATTGAAGGCCCGCTTCACGGGCGGCATCGGCGAGCGCCTGCAGGCGCCCATGGTAGAGGAATCCGTTACGATCGAACACGACAGCCCGAATGCCCAGTTGCTGGCAGTTCTGTGCGATCGCGATGCCGACTCTCTTGGCCGATTCCTTGTTACATCCCGTCCTATCGCCTTTCGCTCCGAGCGACAGAGAAGAAGCGGCAGTCAACGTGCGGCCACTCTCGTCCGAAATCACCTGAGCGTAGATGTGCTTGTTGCTCCGAAAGATACACAGCCGGGGACGCGTCTCCGTGCCTCGTACGCGGCGGCGAACCCGTTCCTGGCGCCGGCTGCGCGCCAGACTCTTGTCGATCTTGATCATGCTCAACCTCCTGCCGCACCGGCTGCCTTACCGGCTTTTCTGCGCAACGTCTCATCCGAATACTTGATGCCCTTTCCCTTGTAGGGCTCCGGGGGACGCAGGTCGCGAATCATTGCAGCGGTCTGTCCAAGCAACTGCCGGTCCGAACTTTCGAGAGTAATGACCGTTTGCTTGTCCACCTTCGCCGTTACTTCCTTTGGCAACTGAAAGAGGATCGGATGGGAGTATCCCAGATTGAGGAACAGAGCCTGCCCGCGGGGTTCGGCACGATAACCGACACCGACGATCTCGAGCACACGGGTAAAGCCGAGGTGGACTCCCTGTACCATGTTGGCAACCAGGCGCTGGGTCAATCCGTGCATGGACCGAGCCTCACGGCTCTCGTCCTGGCGCTGGATTCTCAGCACCGAGTCAGCCACTTCGATCGAAACGTGTGGAGGCAGTGACGCAGTCAGCTTGCCCTTTGGCCCCTCCGTTACGATGACTCCGTCATTGATCTGGATCTTCACACCAGCCGGTATGGCAACCGGTAATTTACCTATTCTCGACATCGCGGATCACTCACCAAACGGAACACATCAGTTCACCGCCAACATTGCGGCGGCGCGCTTCGCGATCCGTAAGCACTCCTTCGGGTGTAGACAAAATGTTCACACCGAGCCCTCGTCGAATGGCCGGAATCTCCTTGGCGCCCACATAAATTCGGAGACTTGGCTTGCTGACACGCTTGATTCCGGTAATCACCGGACGATTGGCATTGTCATAGCGAAGCCACACACGGAGTACCCGCCGGCCATCTTGTTCTACCGAACTGCTCTCTTTCAAGTAGCCTTCACGGACCAAGACCTCGACGATATGTGATTTCACCACAGACCACGGAATATCGACATGCTCCTTGCGTGCATGCGCCGCATTCCGGATCCGGGTCAGCAGATCAGCAATTGGATCGGTCATTCCCATGGGGGACTCCTACCAACTCGCCTTCGTAAGACCCGGGATCTCGCCCTTGTGCGCCAGATCCCTCAGGCACAACCGGCACAGTTTGAAGCGGCGATAAAACCCACGAGGCCGGCCACAGAGAGGGCAGCGGTTATAGGCACGCACTTTGAATTTCGGGGCCCGTTGGGCCTTGATACGAAGACACTTCTTGGCCACACATCTCTCCTTAGCTGCGGAACGGCATTCCCATTGCGCGCAACAGCATTCGTCCCTCGGCATCCGACCGTGCCGTGGTGTTGATGCACACTGTCATGCCGCGGATTTTCTCTACCTTTTCCAAGTCGATTTCGGGAAAAATGATCTGCTCGCGCACCCCCAGCGAGTAGTTGCCACGGCCATCGAAGGAACGGTCCGAAACACCCTTGAAATCGCGCACCCGGGGTAGTGCAGAATTCACCAGCCGGTCGAAAAACTCGTACATGCGATCGCCGCGGAGCGTCACCATGCAACCGATCGCCATGCCTTCGCGCAACTTGAAATTGGCGATCGCCTTCCGCGCCTTGGTAATGACGGGTTTTTGCCCGGTAATCGCACTCAGTTCAGCGACGGCAGCTTCCATCGCTTTGGCATTCTGAATCGCTTCGCCAAGACCGATATTGATGACGATCTTATC
>CAZEWD010000274.1:0-4270 GCA_964515725.1 uncultured Binatia bacterium (SeqCode) | reverse complement strand
CTCAGATCATACGGTAATGCGGCGCATGCTGCCGAGAGAGTCGCTTCGAGCGAGCCGTCGCGGATTGCTTCGTAGTAGTCCTCATCGGGGAACGCGAAAGCGAGCGACAGCAATCGATAGAGATGGGAGCGCGCTGCCGTAGGCTGTCCTCCGTCCGCCACGAATTCCACCGTCTGCATCCGCTCAGGCCTTTCGCGGTTCGATGGTGGCCGGGTCCTTCGTGAACGGTCCGAAGAGGCTCTTCCACTCGTATGCAATCAGGATGTCGAGGATCTCCGATTTGCCGCCCGCCTTGGTCTTTGCCATCTCGGCCTTCAGCTTTTCGAGCACACCGTCCACCCTGGGGCCAAAGAGGTAACGCAGGTATTCGGTCGGGATGCGGGGTTTCGATTCGTCGATGTTGCCATCCGCATCGAAGCGTGGCGGTGAAATGGGCGGTACGTAGTACACGTTCGGCTGTGTGCCGTATTCCGGATGGAGCGGTAGCGCCACCTCGTACTTCTTCACCAGTTTGTAGATGGGGCCACTTTCATCATCGAGGAAACCAACGAAACGCAGGCGTCCGGGACACTGGCGGGCACATGCGGGAGCCACGCCCTTCTCGATACGCGGGTAACAGAAGATGCACTTCTGAGATACCTGCCGAGCGTGGTTGAAGTAGATCTTTTTGTAGGGGCAGGCCTCCATGCAGAAGCGGTAACCCTTGCAGCGCTCCTGGCTGATCAGGACGATTCCGTCCTCCTCGCGTTTGTAGATCGCGTTACGCGGGCAGGCTTCGAGGCAGGCCGGATGCGTGCAGTGGTTGCAGATGCGTTGGAGATAGAAATAGAAACTGTTCGGATACTGGCCACCACCCTGATCTTCGTCCCAGTTCGGACCCCAGTCAGGATTGCCGCTCGGTTGCAGGTGTACGGTGTTGCCTTTGCCGCCGTAGAAGACTTCGTCGTAATTGAAGTCCCATGCCTCACCGAACTCGGCGCGGGTGGGGAGCCGGCCCGCTTGCGGCTCCTCATCTTTGAAGCCGCCACCCATCTTTTCCCAGTCACGTGGCGTTCCCTTGCCGGGCATCGTGTTGACTGTGGCCCACCACATGTATTCCATGCCTTCTTCCCGGGTCCACTGTGTCTTGCAGGCCACCACGCAGGTTTGGCAACCGAGGCACTTGTTGAGATCGAAGACCATGGCAACCTGACGCTTCGATTGTTTCAGCAGGGCCTTCTGACTCTTGGCCGAGGCTGCCAGATCCTTGGATCGTTGTTGTTTGCCGTCTTCCGTCATGTCCGCCATGGAGTCCTCCCGGATTCCTGTCGTATTTTTTTATGGTCCGCTGGGCTCAGGCTTCCAGCGCCAACTCACGCCATTCCTTGGAAAACGATTTGAGGCCGGCCCGCTCGCCATTGCTGCCCTCCCAGACCGCGAAGCCCACCTGCACGGGTTGCCCGGGTGTCAGTTGGGTGGTTTCCTGTGCCATGTCGGGGATGGCCAGAGGCCGGGTGAACACGACCGCCCAGGCACCGTCGCCCCAGGCAGATCTGGTCTGGATCGGGCAGGTCTCGCTGAAAATCGTCGTGCCCAGACCGTGTGCGATCGTGTTGTGCGTATTGTCGTTGTCGGCACGCCAGAACCAGGCGTTGACCGGTGCATCACTGCTGCCCATCTCGTCGATGGGTGGATTGCCTCCGGCCAACGGCATGAGGATGCCACAACCATCCGGAAACACGTTGTTGTCTGTGATTTCCAGGTTCTTGGTTTCGTCTTCCCAGCTCAGGCGGAAATAGATGTTCTTCCCGTCGTGCGCCGATTGCACCGTCAAAGCGCGGACCTTGCCGATCTGATTCGCGTCCCTGCTGGCCTTGATGTACTCGGACGGCTGGTTCGCCAGCGGTGTGGCGTCCATTTTCAAAAGTTCCCCCGGTATGTTCTGCCATGCAGGAGAGACCGGATCGAAGAGCTGGTCGTGCGGGATATCCACTTTTTTGCACTGCATGTTCACTTCTCCTTTGCACCATCACGAAGACGCGGCCATTTTGAATCGCTCGACGAGGGCCGCCAGACCGATCTCGACCAGATGTGTTGCGACGAGCACGATCGCCGCATAGGTGAGTAAATCGTGAATCGTGTGTGAGGCCTCGACGAGGTTTTCCGGCATACTGCGTCTGGCCCAGATCACTGCACCTGTGACCGTGAAGAGGATTCCCATCAGCACCGTGATGCCGGTGTGGATCGCCTGCCAAACCGTTCTCAAAGTCCGCACCGCGGGACGGGGCACGAGATCTCGCACCCCGAACCGCAGGCAGATCAGCAGCGGCAGCACGGCGTAGGCGACGCCCCCCCAGCGGTGCCCGTCGCGGATCCACTGCGAATATCCCCCGGTAATTGCGCCTCGCAGACCCGGCAGCAGAAGCAGCAGGCCCGTGGCCAGCAACACTCCGAAGGTCACGACATGGACGGAGTGCAACAGGGGGCGGATCATCGCAGGAGACATCGTGATCATCCTTTTCTCAGTTCCCCGGCAAATCGCATACGCCGTGGGTCAGTAGCAGGTATGATGCGAGTCATAGGATGCTTTCGGGGGGGCCGGCGCCTTTTCCTCAATACTGCATGTTGGACCAATCCACATCCTGGCCCTTCTGTTCCTCGGCCTTTTTGCTCTCTTCTTCGGCCTGGAGGGTTTCCTCCGGCGGTTCGGTCATGGCCATGAGGTACGTGGTGATATCGTTGATGTCTTCTTCGGCCTTCTCGACTTTGGGCACTCCATCGATGGTGTAGAACACTGTCGGCATACGAGTCTGCGGACCGGCCATCTGCTTCGGTCGCGCGAGGAACTTGCGGATCCACTCGGGACGCAGGCGGGACTTGCTCAGCATCAGGTTGATGGAGAGGTCGTCCGAATCGACACCTTCCGGCAGACCCTCGTCGATGGAGGTCGGATGACACTGCACGCATTTGTAATGGCGGAATCGGCGGATACCGCGCTGGAAATGCTCCGGATCGACGTTTTCTTTGGCGACGTACGTGTAGGGGTTACTCACTTCGGCCACCGCCGCGAAACCGTCCAGAAGTGTGCGCGCTTGTGCCTCGGTGAGACCGAAGTTCGGCATGCGCATCCGGAGCCATGGACGGACCTGTTTCGGCTCGAGTACGAACTGGTACATATACTGCCCCTGCAGTCGGGCACCGACGCCGTCGAGCGTGGGCGGAACCTGGTTCTTACGTTCGAAAAACTGTGCGATCCGGGGATCCTTTTCGTTGACACGGTGGCAGCCGTTACAATTCAGATGGGCCACCATCCAGTGGCCTTCGCGGCGGGCCAGTTGTGCCGGAGACGCGTTTCTGGCGTACCGTGCAGGCAGGGTCGGTGTGTCGAATGCGAGAACACGGTTGATCAGCGCCTCCACATCCTCTTTGGCAAGTGGCATCAACGGCATCTTCAGCTTGATCTTGTCGGTGTTGTAGGCGCGCGGGTCGGTCAGCTTGCGTTGCAGCCAATCCCACTTCGTGCGGGGAACTTCGGCTGCGGTGGTCGTGCCGAAGTCGAGCTCGTCGACCGGACGGCGCGCGAATTCTGCCAGACTCGGCACAGACGGACGTACTTTTTCGAATCCTGCGATGGTGTGGCAGCCATAACATTCGTACAGCTTGACGAGTTGTTTGCCTTCTTCTGCCGTGAACCGGCTCAGATCGGGTGCCTGTGCCAGCGGTTCCTTCCGCTTGAGTGTCAGCAGGTAAGCCACGATGGAGTGGCGTTCCTCGTCGGTCAGCTCGACCCGGGGCATGGCGCTATCGGGGTTCAGCTTTTTCGGGTCTGCGATCCAGGCATCGAGCCAGGCCGGAGTGATCTTCGATCCGACGCCGGCCAGAGTCGGCACGCGTGGTGTTACGCTGTGTTCGGACGAGTCGACGGCATGGCAGCCGCGGCAGCCTTTCTGGACAAACAGGCGCCGGCCGTCCTCGGCGGAACCATCTTGAGAGACGGTGGGGAGATTGGCCTTTTCGGCGGTGAGCGTGAGAAGGAACGCGGTGATTTTGCCCGCTTCGTCGTCCGCCAGCATGAAATTCGGCATGGCCGTGTCGGGATTGAAATGTGCTGGCTCCTTGAGCCAGGCATAGATCCACGCCTGTGGCTCTGTGAGTTTGCTACGCAGTCCGTTCAAGGGCGGTGCAAACTTCGGCAGATATTCGATGCCACTGACGTCGTGACAACCGTAGCATCCCTTTTCCATGAACAGATCGGTGCCGTGGGTGACCCGCTCAGCCCCCTGCAGACCGT
>CAZEWD010000273.1:0-4310 GCA_964515725.1 uncultured Binatia bacterium (SeqCode) | reverse complement strand
TTTCCCGCGTCATCGATGCTGCGTGCCGAGACATACACCGTCCCCGTGATGGAGCCCTGCGACTGGAGTGTGATCCGCGTTGGGCGTTTCCGTCCACCCCGATCCGGCACATCGCTCACGAGGAAACGGTTTGCTGCTGCAAACTGGAGATCCGTCAGGATCGGCTCCGAGGCGTAACGGATGTCGAGTTCGGCGGTAGCTCCGCAAAAGAGGTCGTCAGCAGGGAGATCCTCGACGCGAAGTTCGATGATTCCACCCGCCAGAGACTCCAAAGTCCCGCGGACCGCGCCGGGCGGGCGGGCGTCTACATCGTAGTTCCCGGTGCTCCACTCGTCGTGATGATACTGGCCCCAGGGAATGTGGCCACAGGCTGATCCCTGTGTCCGATAGAGGAACAGGTATCCTTCTCGTGTCAGGGAAACGACCTCGAGTCGACCATCGCCATCCAGGTCACCCACGGCTGGACTCGTAACGGTCCATCCTCCCGTGAACTTGGGCCATCCGGGTGCTTCACTGCCATCGGGGCTGAATGCGTGCAGGTCATAAACGCCGCTGCCCGAAATGCTCTCGGCGACACCGTCCCCCGTGATATCCGCCGCCGAGGGCGTCATGAGAAACTGCAGGTCATTCACCACCCGCGGAAAACCATCGCGGTATTCACCCGATGTGGCGGTTCCGGCGGGTGTGCTGACGTTCCACATCGAGAGATGCAATTCTGCTGGTGATTGCTTCCCGGGAAGAGCCGTATCGAGTGATTTTCCGAGCCCCGCCGTTGGCGCGATGAATTGGAAGCCCGTGCCCGGGCCGAACATCTCCGCCAGGAGACCGCCTCCGAGAGATGGGTAGCCGGGACTATCTACGGAATTGGAGTTCTTCCCGAACACGTTGGCCTCGAGCGTTCTCGGCGTGCCGGGCCGCACGTCTCCAAGGAACGACTGGCCATGACCATTCAGAACGTATGCCGGGCCAAGGAACGTGAAGCCTGCGATCTCCGGGATTCCGTCCCGATCCAGATCGGCCAGAGCCGGTGCGCCATTGATACCAGTGCCGACGATGGGGAGCAGTTCCGTGGTCAGCATGGCCAGTTTGACCGGCCACCCCGCCATGAATGCAGCCGGATTCCAACCCTTTTCGATGGGCGTCTCGCCGCGGTTCGTTCCTTCCGGATAGAGTGCGTAAAGTCTGCCGTTTCCGCTGTCCAGACCTTCCGACAACTGCAGGAGTTGGATCATCAAATTATCGAAGACGGCATTGGGCCGCTCCTTGTAGGCCTCGTTGGGTCCAATGACCACGTTGAGGCGGCCGTCCCCATCGATATCCCCGAGTGACGGGGGAACGGTGATTTTGCTCCCCATTCGGCCCTTGGCGCTCGGCTTCAGTGTGATTTCATTGGTGATCGGGTCGACGGAACTGACCTTTGCCGGATCCTTCAGGAGGACGGGCCAGCCTGGAACCGGGGTTCCGTCGTTGAACCATGCATAGACGTGTCGATCCGATGATCCGGCAATGATTTCCAGAGATCCGTCGGCTGAGCCGTCGAGATTACCGAGAGCCGGACCACCTCCGAAACCGCGCGCCGTGCGATTGTCCCGATCTCGTCGGTTTGTACGATCGGGAACACGCCCTTCCTCGGTGGACAGATCACGCTCCGAGCGCCGGGTCGTGGAGTATTGGGGCAGCGTACGGACGGGAAAACCGGGACGCAACTCTCCTGTTGCAGACCAGACGTAGAGATTGCCGTATAGGTCGCCCGCGACGATTTCGAGCGAGCCATCTCGATCGAGATCTCCGATGGCTGGTGTTCCCAGAAAGGGCGTGTAGGGAACGGCCACGGCGTTGCTCTTGAATGCGGGCTGCTCGGTCTGCACTTCCATTGCGTCACTGTGGACGGGCCAACCGGGTGCCTCGCGCAAGTCATGCCCCTGAAAGGCATGGATCAGGCCATCCGACGTGGCAATGATCAGCTCTTCGATTCCATCTCCGGTGATGTCCGCAAACTTCGGAGACGAGGCGCCATCGGTGCCCAGATAGTGCGGAGTCGTGGTGATGAGATCCGGGTCACGATGGAGAAACAGAGCACGGCGATCCTCACCTTTGTTGCCCTGGTCATCGACGACACGAACACGCACCGTGAAGGTAAAACGATCGGGATCACCCTTTCCCTGTTCGTCGATCGGCGGGCCATCGACGCCGTGTGGCATCCGCGCAACGAGTGGTGCCACCCGTATGGTTGCCAGAAGCCCCGTGCTCGGTGCAGCCAGATCCTGTTGACTGGTAATTTCCTCGAATTCCTCTTCGGCGGGTTGTACGCCAGGCGCGACCTCTACTCGAAAGGAATACTTCTGGGCCCGGTTTGCGGCGACCCGGCCGTGCACCTCGATGTGATCGGTGTCTGGATCGAGCGTTTGAAACCAGTGTGGTGTTTCGATGGCAGCCTCTGGTGGAATCCTGCCTTCCAGCACTGCTCGTACTGCCTGGTTCGCATTGATTCGACCGTAGCCGAAATATTGATCGAAACCGGCGATCGACGGGAAACGCTCGTTCTTTGTCACATTCGGAAAATCGCCCCCAATCGTATAATTCTGGGGCAGTCCTTCCTCGGGGCGAGCGTCGAAGTTGATGTCATCGGCCGTCATCGTGAACAACTGTCGCACTTCCTCCGCCGAAAGCGGGAAACCTGCATAGGTTCCATCGCCGTTCGGGTAGCGGGTCAGCCGGCCCTGGTCGATGGCGTTGCGCGCTGCCGAATGGAGCAGACCTGCCATGCCCGAACTCTTTCCGGTGGCTTCCGAAGAACAGGCGGACGATGGCACACTCACGGCGACGTGCGGGCTGTAGTTCGTGCAGCCATTGAGAAACAAATAGGAACGGGGACTCATCTCGACACCCACGATCTCCTGGTATTTCGTCACCGAGTTGACCACCACGGTGTGAGCCAGATTTGCGGGATAATTGTGGTGATTCGATTCCTCGTCTGCGGCAGAGGCGATCACCGCCACTCCTCGATGATAGGCGTAGTCGACAGCCGCTTGTGCGAACGAAGAGTTGTTCAGTGTACCCAGGGCCTCCTGCACGACCGAGGCGCCGTTGTCGACGGCAAACAGGACCCCTCGCGCAAAGGCGTTGATGTCTGCGACAAAGCTATCGCCCACGCGCACCATGAGAACCATGCAATTCGGGCAGCTCCCCACACCCCACCCGTTACCGGCTTCGGCGGCAGAGTCGCGAGCCTCACCGGTGCCATGGCCGTATTCGACTTCGTCCAGAGCATCATTGTCATCCTCGAAGAAATCCCATCCCGAAATATCATCCACGTACCCGTTCTGGTCGGCATCTGTCCCGTCGGAGAACAGGAAAATCAGATCCTCGGGGTCGATGACACCGTTGCCATTCTGGTCGCTGACGCGGCTGTCCTGCGAATGGTTGCCGCTCGCGAGGTAATCACGGATGTTGAAGACACCATCGCCATTGCGATCCCAGGGATCTCGTTCATTCGTGGAGCCTTCGGGTGGTGGCAATTCCCCCCGATTCAGATAGAATTTGTTCACCAGGTCTGGCTGCCGTTTGTGCCACTCGATTCCCGAATCCAGAACGGCAATCACCACGTCCGGCCGTCCGGTGGTGACCTGCCAGGCGAGATCGACGCTGGCGCCCTTCACACCGAATAGCTCTTGCGGATTGCTATCGATTTCGAGTTCGCCTGTCCTGTCGCTTGTGAGCTTCCAGTCGTCGCCGAAGTCCGGGGGGCGCACCGGTGGCGTCGTCGTTGGCAAAAACAGGTAGGCGGCGTAGTCGGTCGGATCCTTGCACGCGGGCGGAAGTGTTTGCGTGTCACACGGCAAAGGGTTGGACGGGTATGGAAACTCGGCGAGAACGATTTCGGATTGAATCGATAGTAGAAAGAATGCGAGCGCAATGCGGTGAATCATAAACCTCCCTGTATGGGTCAGGACGAGCCGCATACCAGATGATTGCCCCGGCGCACAATCTACGATGAGCAAGTGGTTCCGTTCCGTCGTTGAGGGACTGGTTCCGGGGCTGGTGGGCCGCTTGCGTGTTTGTCTGAAATCGGCTTTCTGCGTCGAATGGACCGCTGGCTGTCGAATCCGCCTGCCATCACCTCGATGGAAATCGTCGCCGTTGCGACTGCGGCGGCATTTCTTCTTCTCACGCCGATGTTTCTTGCCTTCGCCGAGGCGCGACGGCGGCGTCGCATTGCGGCGGCCGAGAGGCAGAAGGAACTCGACAGGTACACCGTCCCCTCCCTGGCTACGCCGATCGCAACCGAGGTGGAATCCTCGTTTCCTCTG
>CAZEWD010000272.1:2954-4321 GCA_964515725.1 uncultured Binatia bacterium (SeqCode) | reverse complement strand
CTTCAGATCAGGGAACTGTTCCGCGATCATCAGCAGTCGCGAAAGTGCCGAGGACAAATCATTCGCCGCATCGATCTTCGCATCACGCGATCCGGCTCCCATCAAACGGGAACGAGCCTCGGCGATGTTCGCAAATACCTGTTGCTCGTGTTTGGCGTAACCCTTGGTCGTCTCGACGAGGTTCGGAATCAGGTCGTTGCGCCGCTGCAACTGATTTTCAACCTGTGACCAGGCCTCGTTCACCCTTTCGGACAGGTCGACCATCGTGTTGTAGCCACACCCACTCAATGACGTGAGAAGGATGATCCCCAGCGATATCGTCACGGATCGTTTCATCGTTCCTCCACTTTCGAAAGCACCGGTCTACGCATCACCATCTGCCTCCCGCACCGCCACCGCCGAATCCACCGCCACCAAATCCACCCCCACCACCACCACCAAAGCCGCCGCCGAATCCTCCTCCAAAACCCCCTCCGAAACCACCGAATCCGCCACCGGGACCACGACCATACGGTCCGCCACCCATGAAAAGTGGCCAGCCACCCATCCTGGCAATAGACCACAGGAGAAGAATCAGGATCAGGAAAAGGACAAGCGCCTGCCACGTCGAAAGCTGGCCACTCTCCAACGTCCGCGGAGGTGGCACACCCGTCAATTGGATGCCGTACTCCTGCGCGATGATGCCGGCCATTCTCTCCACAGCGGAAAGAATTCCGCCCGAGTAGTCGCCACGGCGAAATGCAGGCACGATGATCCGGTCGCGGATTTCACCGACCTTTCCGTCCGGCAAGGCGCCCTCGACTCCATAACCCGTCAGGATCTGCATGGTGCGATCCTCGATGGCAACGAGGAACACCACACCGTTGTCTTTGTGGGCATCACCGGGCTTCCAGCTCTCGGCGATCTTCATCGCATAGTCGAATGCATCCAGAGGCTGCGTCGTTCGCACCACGACAACAGCGATCTCGGCGCCCGACTTCGCCTTCAGTTCGGCATCGATGTTCTCGATCCGCTGCCGCGCCGCCGCGTCCACCACACCGACCGAATCCGAGACATAGCCACGTGGCGGTGGAATCGGCGGTTCGGCTGCTCGCACCACCACTGCGGTACAGATGAATGCCAGAGCCAGGAGATTGTTGAGCCACATCGTGGCACTGCGGGGACGGTACTCACTCATCCGATGACGCCGGGTTGGATCACGGCAGGCGCGAATCACCTGCGGGAAAAAGATCGATCAGGTCAACGAGCCTCTCGACCTCTTCCAGATACCGCGAGAAGACTTCATCCGGATCATCCGCCCAACGTTCCGCGTTCTCGCGTACACGGATCAACCGCTCCATGATGGGGAACTCCACGGCGAACTCCTT
>CAZEWD010000272.1:0-2944 GCA_964515725.1 uncultured Binatia bacterium (SeqCode) | reverse complement strand
CCCGCAGGACGATTCGATAGGGTATCGGCGCACGGCCACAACGGAGTCGCAGCAGGTTGCGCATGATGATGGCGAAACTCTTCACGGAATCCAGAACGAGCGACTGCAGGCGTTGCCGGTCCGCACCGACACTCACATAGAGAGCCTGGAGCCGCAGCAGTTTGCTGCGCGCCTCATGCTCCGACTGATAACGCAGTCGATCCGATTCCACGGTCAGTGTGGCAAAGACATCCTCTCCGTACAGCAGTCTGCGCTGGGCCTTGATGTCGAGAAATTCCATGGGGAAGACATCACGGGCACCGTCGAGAAAACGGCGGTCGAGCAGCAGGGGCATGGCCATCCCGAACTTGCTCCAGGCGGGCATCTGTTCATGGAGAATCCGCAGGTGCGAGAACTGTGTCTTCTCGAAGACGATGGCGAAATTCAGATCGGACCGGTGGGGCACGAAATCCTCACCTGCCGCGCTTCCATAAAGGATCAATCCCACCAGATCGCTCCCGAATGCGGCGCGGATCAGGCCGGTCAATTGCGCGATTGACCTCTCGGTACGCGCATCCAGCATATGTGCGACTATACGCGCAGGCACGGAAACCAGCAACGAGGGGTCGCAGGTTGTTCCAGGGATGCTCAGGTCTCACGCAACAGCAAGGCCGGGACCCCGGAATTGGAGGACCACGGAACCGCTCATAGTCGTACCGGTACACCACGCTCGTGCAGATAGGTCTTGCACTCTGCGACCGTGTATTCCCGATAGTGGAAGATCGAAGCGGCCAAAGCAGCCGTCGCACCACCGGTGGTCAGTCCTTCGTAAATGTGTTCCAGACTGCCCACACCACCCGAAGCGATCACGGGGACAGGGACGGCATCGACGATGGCACGCGTGAGTGGGATGTCATAACCCTCCCGGGTGCCGTCACGATCCATGCTGGTCAACAGGATCTCACCAGCGCCGTAGGAAGCCATACGCACGGCCCACTCGATGGCATCGAACCCGGTCGCGTTGCGCCCGCCATGTGTGTAGACCTCCCACCTGGGATTTCCCCCGGTCGATCGAGTGTCGCCGATCTGTTTGGCATCGATTGCCACCACGATGCACTGGCTGCCGAATTTTTCGGCAGCGGCACGAACGAAATCTGGATTCTGCACCGCAGCGGTGTTGATGGAGACTTTGTCCGCACCCGCATTGAGGAGACGGCGGACATCGTTCAGATCACGCACTCCGCCACCGACCGTCAGCGGCATGAAAACTGTTTCCGCCGTTCGCGCCACCACATCGAGGATGATGTCGCGCTCTTCCTGCGACGCGGTAATGTCCAGAAACGCCAGTTCGTCCGCGCCTTCCAGGTCATAGCGCTGGGCAATCTCCACCGGATCGCCTGCGTCGCGCAGTCCAACGAACTTCACGCCTTTGACGACACGGCCACCTTTGACGTCCAGACAGGGAATGATTCGCCGAGCAAGCATGATTCGCCTCCGAACTATTGGCAGTTTGTGATCGCGGCAATCGCCTCGGGCAGCCGCACCGCACCCGTATACAAAGCGCGGCCCACGATGATTTCATCGAGATTCGGCACACCGGCGCGGCACACCGCAAGGATATCGTCCAGGCTACCCACTCCACCCGATGCGGTCACCGGGATCTGCACGGCCCTGGCGATGGCGCAGGTTGCCTCCACATTGACACCCTGCTGCGTGCCATCGCGGCTGATGTCGGTATAGATGATCCTGCAAGCGCCCCATTGTTCGACTTTTCTGGCCAGTTCGATCGCCGTAAGGGCACTCGTTTCAGTCCAACCCTGAATCGCCACTTTGCCATCACGTGCATCGATGCCGACGGCAATACGGCCGGGAAAACGCCGGCAGGCTGCCTCGACGATCTCCGGGTGCGACAGAGCCGATGTGCCGAAGATGACACGATCGACACCCTGCGAGATCAACTCGGCAGCACGATCGAGCGTACGAATCCCGCCGCCAACTTCGAGCGGGATCGGCAGCGATTCGCACAACGCCGCAATGGCTACCCCATTTCGTGGTTCGCCACTCACCGCACCATCGAGATCGACCACATGCAGGTATTCGGCGCCCTCTTCCACCCAGCGACGTCCCATGGCAACCGGGTCGTCGCCGTACACCGTTTCGGCCTGCATGTCGCCACGCAACAGACGCACGCAACGGCCACCCTTCAGATCAATGGCGGGAAGAATACGAAGGGTCCCTTTGTCTTCATTCACGATGGACTTCTCCTGCCTCCCGACTCAACGAGCCGTCCGAAATTCGCAAGAATCCTCAGACCGACCGTCTGGCTTTTCTCGGGATGATATTGGGTGGCGAACACATTGTCGCAATACACAGCCGAAGTGAACGTCCCACCGTATTCCGTACTGGTGGCGGTGAGGTCCGCCACCCCGGGCACGACATAGTACGAGTGCACGAAATAGGCGTAGGCCCCATCTTCGATTCCTTGGAGGTGCGGAACATCCTTTTCCTTGTGGATCTGATTCCAGCCCATGTGAGGTACCGGCAATCCCGGTCTGCCGGCGAACCGAACCACCCGGCCACGGAAGACACCGAGACCAGGTACCGGACCAAACTCCTCGCTTTCCTCGAACAACAACTGCATTCCGAGGCAGATCCCCAGAAAAGGTCTGCCGCGCTCGATGACACGGCGAACGGAGGCCACGAGACCGTGGCGGCGCAGGTTCTCCATACAGGCACCGAATGCGCCCACCCCCGGTAGGACCACCCCATCGGCGGCTTCGATGGTATCCACCTGCCTCGTTACCAACGCGGGATATCCGGCCTTTTCCAGTCCTTTCTGCACAGAGCGCAGATTCCCCATGCCGTAATCGATGATGGCGATGGTCGGTTTGTCAGACATCTTCATTCACGGATGCAGCGCCGGCCGGACAGCTCGGTAGGGTCTCCAATGATGGCACCGGCGGAT
>CAZEWD010000271.1:0-4363 GCA_964515725.1 uncultured Binatia bacterium (SeqCode) | reverse complement strand
ATCTTGCACAGCCTCTCTTCGTCGATGCTGACGGTACCCTACATGGCGCTGCTGCCGGAGTTGGCAGCCGATTATCACGAGCGCACGCGGCTCAACGCCTACCGTCAAGTCGGCTCCGTTCTGGGCACGCTCGTCGCGGCGATGGCAATGCGGCCGCTGGTCGAATGGTTCGGCGGCGGTACCGTCGGGTTTGCCTGGGCTGGCGTCATTCTCGGTGTCTGGATGACGATACCGTGGGCGCTGGTGTACGCGATCACCTGGGAGCAGGACGACCATCCACCTGTCCAGACGAGTTTCCTCACAGGCATGCGCCGCGCTTTGACGCATCGCACCTATCAGCGTCTTCTGGGGATTTTCATCAGTTCACGCATGGCAATCGATCTGTCGGGCGCAATGTTCGTCTTCTACCTGACGTATCGGCTGCACCGGCCCAATGAATTTCCGCTCGTCATGGGGTTGTTGCTGCTGACCGGAACGTTGTCATTGCCCTTCTGGCTGCGTCTGGCGCGCCGGATCGATAAGGCGAGGGCCTATCTGATCGGTATCGCCATCTGGGGGATCGCTCTGGTGGGAATCCAGTTCCAGGGGGTGGACTGGCCCCCGTGGTGTATGTGGGTTCTGGTGGCCGTTGCAGGTTTTGGCTTTGCCGCAGGAGATCTCATGCCGTGGGCCATGTTGGGAGACGTCATCGATGAAGATGAGCTGCTGCACGGCGAGCGGCGAGACGGGATCTACGCCGGAGTGTTCACGTTTCTGCGCAAGCTCGGTGGCGCGGCGGCGGTAGCCATCGGTGGCCAGATGCTCGATCTGGCCGGCTTTGAGCCCGGGCAGATCCAATCGGAGGAAGTCGTCGAAACCATCCGTTTCCTTACTGCCGGGTTACCCGCCGTTCTGTTGGTCGTCGGTGCGGTCACGGCGCTCCGTTACCCGCTCGGCCGCGCACGTCATGAAGAGATCCTGAACACTCTCGTGGCACGGAAAGAGGCGAAACTGTCCTCGGTGACTGCACGGGGTGAGTTGCGGGGATGACAGGGTGAGAATCGGAGTCGTACAGGAGATCTGGCGCTATCCGGCGAAGTCGATGGCGGGAGAGCGTCTGGATGTCTGCCATGTCGGGCCGCTCGGCCTGCTGGGAGATCGTGGTTGGGCGTTGAAGGACGAAGTGGCAGGCGACATTTCCGGTGCCAAGCGCTGGCCGAGGTTACTCGAATGCGCGGCACGCTATCTTGCGGTGCCGGAGCCGGGCGTCGTACCGCCAATCGAGATTACACTTCCCGGCGGCGTGAAGCTCCATAGCGGTGACCCTGAGGTGAACGAGCTTCTGTCTCAGTTTATCGGACATCGTGTATCGCTGTGGCCTCTGTTGCCGCCATCCGAACGGGCGCATTACCGCCGTGCCATACCCGGAGCCTGGTTGATGAGGTGGCTCGCTACGACACGAACACGACGTCGGCTTTTGCAGCGCCTCATGTCGCTGATGGGTGCCGACAGGAAGCTTCGCACCGAACTCGGCCGTCTTGAAAACGAACCGATGCCCGACATGTCGGTTCTTTCGGCCGAGTTGTTCGAGTACAGTTCTCCTCTGGGCTCCTACGTTGATCTTTATCCTGTCCACCTTCTGACCACGGCCTCCCTCGAAGAGATGGCTCGAGCGTATCCCGGAGGAATCTGGGATGTGCGACGCTTTCGCCCGAACTTTCTGGTGGAAACGGAATCCGGGATGGCTGGACTTGTAGAGTCCGATTGGGCCGGGCGCAGATTACGGATTGGATCCGTGGAACTGGCGGGTGAGATCCCGACATTTCGTTGTAGTATGCCGATGCGTGCACAGGCCGAGCTTCCAGCCGATCCCGAGATTTTGCGCAGCATCGTGTCGCACGGGGGACAGAACCTCGGCCTCTACCTTTCGGTGGCGAAGGCGGGAACGGTCCGTCCCGGCGACGCCGTCGAGATTGTCTGAACGGCGCGTGCCGGGATCGAACGCTGTCTCCACACGTTCTGCGCATCTGCTTCACCGTGTTCTCCGGGCGGGAGGCCGAGAAGGTATTTTCGAATCTTGTCGACTTGTCCCGCTGGTCTCCTCGCCGTAAACGTGAGGAAGAAAGAGGAGATACCGGATGCTGAATATCGAACGAAAGCTGAGCCGTCGTGATGCCCTGAAACTGGGAGGCGCCGTGTTGAGCGCTGCCGCGGTCGCACAGGTGGCGCCGGGTGTCCTGCAAGCAGCCGAACCCCTGACGTTGCCGCCGCTGCCCTATGAAGAAGGCGCTCTGGCGCCGGTGATCTCGGCGAAAACGATTGGCTTTCATTATGGCAAACACCACCGTGGGTACGTCGACAATCTCAACAAGCTCATTACCGGGACTGAGTTTGCGGATCTGCCTCTGGACGAGATTGTCAAACGGGTGGCTGGTAAGCCCGACAAAACCCCCATTTTCAACAATGCGGCGCAGGCGTGGAACCATGCATTCTATTGGCGCAGCATGAAGCCCAACGGCGGAGGCAAACCGGCCGGAGCCCTTACCGCAAAGCTGGAAGCCGCCTTCGGTGGCTTCGACAAGTTCAAGGAACAACTTGCCACGGCGGCCACGACGCAGTTCGGGAGTGGATGGGCCTGGCTCGTTTCCGAGAGTGGTACGTTGAAAGTGGTGAAGACCTCGAATGCGGAGACTCCGCTCGAAAAGGGACAAACCCCGTTGTTGACGATCGATGTCTGGGAACATGCGTACTACCTCGACTATCAGAATCGTCGTGCCGATTACGTGGCAGCAGTGATCGACAAACTTCTGAACTGGGACTTCGCCGCGGAAAATCTGTCCAAAGCCGGCTCGTAGAAAGGACGTATGGAGCGGGTGGTGGACACGATCCACCACTCGGTCCTGCTTGCGTTCCGCGCAGCTCTCTGCCTATGGAAGGGCATGCGACACGCCGGGGCCCGGGTCCTTCTGGTAGCATTCTGCGTCCAGTTGATATGGCCCGTCAGCCTGTTGGCAGGCGGAGGAGGTCCCTCGAAGGAGACTGCCATTGGTGCCGCTCATGAAGCCCCGGCAGATTCCTGGGTGCCCCGTACTCAATCCGGTCAGGAGGTCGCAGGCGCGGCGGCGCGCCAGGGCCTCCAATCCATCTATGCCGGTGTGCCACGTGTCGTAGGGTTTCGACCCACGCCACTGCTTCGCAGTGTCCTGCGTGAGGCGCGGCATCGGGTGTTCTACCCGATCCGGCGTCTGACGTCTGGATCCCACGATTCGCCCGACGACGATTCTTTATCGGCCTGATTCGTTTCCTCGCAGTCCAAACCAACTGTGTTCCACGGGCGGCCGTACCGCTTTGCGGATGCGGCCTGAAATTGGAGGATACGAATGTCTTCTCACCTGAAGATGCTGCAGGCTCTGTTGGGCAGTGAGGCTCTTGCTTCGAGTGAAGCAATGGGCCGAGCCGTGGCCATCACGGAGTCTGATTTTGTAGCGGGGAAGAGTGGATTGTTGCGTAATCACGTCGATCGCTACCCGCTAGCGAACTTGACTGCCGTACAACTGAATCCGAACCCCAGCGCAATGTTGTTGTCTCTCGAATTCGATGGAATCGACCCGAAGAGTGTTTCCTTCATGTTCCCTGCCACGGCGGAGAAGGAACTCGAGAAAATTGTCGATCTACTCAATGGCGCGTTGCGACGCTCCGGCAAGGGGAGAGCAGCGTGATGACTGATCCGCAAGACGAATTGAAATCGTCCGAGAGTAGCTGGCGCATCCTGGCCAAGATCGGCCTGTTTCTTGCCGTTCCGACACTCATCGTTCTGGGAGTGAAGCTGCTTCTACCATAACTCCGGTGCACGAAATGGGGGACCTCGCGGTCCCCCTTCCGTGTCCCTTCAGAAGGTTACGTCGACTCGAAACACATTTCTGCCGTGCCGCACGATCCAGGCCGCTCGATCGGGTTGCATCTCCAGCCTACGTTCCACAGGCTTGAATCGGCGCGCCAATAGGCACAGTTGCACTCTTCGAGAGTCCGATTGTGGCAGCCGAGACGGTGATCTGCACACGCCTACTGGACCGCAGCGGTCGGGGAGTACAAAGTCCGGCTGATCGACTGACAGGTCCCCGTTAATGCGTTGTCCCGCCCGTCAAATCGCCCGAATCGAGGGACTGGTCATGGAAAGACCCGAAAACGTCGAAAGAGAACAACGCAACTGGGTGCAGCCATCCAATCGCGGTAGTGCGTGGGTTGTCTTTTTAGTTCGTACGAATAATCAAAGAATTATCCAGTCAAGGAATCATTCGTGAAAGAAATAGATTATTACAACAAGGCGAAAGAGGGGAATGTCCCGGAAGTTGTTGAATCTCTGAGTTGAGAAAAGTGGCGGTTC